>DBCX01000040.1:21758-22073 GCA_002293275.1 Cyanobacteria bacterium UBA947
TGCCTATTTTGCGCGCAACGGCTTCAACGTATTGCAAATCCGCGGCGCCGTCGTCGCTTTGCGGGGTTCCGACCGCTATAAAACAAACATCGGAGGATTTTACGGCCATGTCAAGGTCGTTGGAAAACTTCAGGCGGCCTTTGGAGGTGTTGGTTTTTATCAGGTTTTCCAAACCCGGCTCGTAGATGGGAATAATGCCGTTTTGCAGCTGTTCAAGTTTGTTTTGGTCATTATCAACGCAGATAACATCGTTGCCCATCTCGGCAAAGCAGGTTCCCGCAACCAATCCGACGTATCCTGTTCCTATTACACAAA
>DBCX01000038.1 GCA_002293275.1 Cyanobacteria bacterium UBA947
TTGTATTCTAACTTAAAATTTTAATAATTGCAATAACTAGTCTTGTTTTGTTACGTTGTATCGTTGAAATCGCGCGCAAAGGGGTAATAATTTATGTATGAGGAAAATTGTATTAATATTGTGTATGTTGTGTGCGCCGGTGTTTGCGTATGAGGCGGATGAGCGGATAAATATAGATGTCTACGAGCGGATAAGCCCCGCGATTGTGGCGATTGACGCGTCAATTCCGGACGGGTTTTCGGCGGGGACAGGGTGCGTTATCAAATCCGAGGGTCTGATTTTAACCGGCTGGCATGTGGTTAACGGTGCGAAAACTATTGAGGTAAAAACCCACAACGGGCAGGTTTACAAGGCAAAAGTGGCGGCAAAAGCCGGCCGGAACAAGGATTTGGCTATTTTAAAAATTGAACCGAAAGAGCCGCTGCAGGCGGTGGAGTTTGGTGATTCCGACGAGATAAAGGTTGGGCAAAAAGTGCTTGCAATCGGCAACCCGTTCGGGTTTTCAGGTACTTTGACGCAAGGGATTGTGTCACGGATTGATTATGTAAAAGGCCGGCTGCAAACGGACGCGTCAATCAACCCCGGGTGCTCGGGCGGGCCGCTGCTTAATTCCAGAGGTCAGGTCATCGGGATAAGCCAGTCCATTTACAACCCGGACAATAATATATCTAATATCGGTATCGGGTTTGCTATCCCGATAAACGATGCAAAGAAGTTTGTTGAGCAAATGGTTTCGCAAGCGCAGGTGCCGGCTGCGGGCAGAAAACATTTTGCGCTGAAAGAGTGATTAAATGGGGAAATATTTTAAATTCGCACCTGCACCGCTCCTCCGTCGCTCCCGAAGGTGCTCATTTTAAAATATTTCCCCACACTCATCCTCATGATATAATATTGGCATGATTAAACAAATAAGATTAAGGGATTATGTGTTGATTGACGAGCTGGAAGCCAACTTTGAGCGCGGCTTGAACGTGATTACCGGCGAGACGGGCGCGGGCAAAAGCATCTTGATTAACGCGATTGACCTGGCTTTTTCAACGCGTGTGTCAAAAGACGTCATCAAAACCGGCCGGGAAAAAGCGGTTATTGAGCTGACAATTGACGATAAAATCCTTACAAAAGAAATCACCAAAAGCGGCTCACGCACGCGCCTTGACGGGGTTGTGATTTCGGCGGAGGAGGTGAAAGAGCTGCGCGCAAAATATCTGGATATCCACTCGCAGCACCAGACGTATACGTTTTTGCAGCCAAAATACCACATAACGCTGCTGGATAATTATGCGAAGAACGAAAAGCTGGCGATTTACCGCGAAAAATTTGCGGTGTACCGCCAAATGCAAACAGAGCTTGAAACCTTGCAAAGCGCGGCGGACAAAACACAGAGCGAGCTGGAGTTTTTGCGGTTCCAGATTGATGAGATTTCAGCAGCGGAGCTAAAAGGGGCGGATGAAGTTGAAGTATTGAAAGCCGAGTTGGAAGTGCTTGAAAACGCCGAGAAATTGCAGGAGTTGACCGGCATCGCGTACTGGGCAATCAACGGGGACGAGGGTTCTGTGTTGGAGTCGCTCGGCAAAATCAAGCAGAACGTGTCAAAAGCGGCATCGTTTGATGCAAAACTTGCAAGAGCCGAGCAGCAGCTGACCGAGGCGCTTGAAACATTGCGCGAAACAGGCAGCGAGCTGCGCGATTACAGCCAGGGGTTGAAAAACAATACTCAAAGGTTCAACGAGATTCAAGAGCGTATGTTTTTGCTGGACAAACTTTGCCGCAAGTACGGTGACCCGCTTGGAACGCTTGAAAAATTGAGCGCGGAGCTTGCGGGGATTGAGTTTTCGGACGCTGCGATTGAAGAATTAGGGGTAAAGATTGCGGCTGAGCGCGCTGAATTACAAGTTTTGGCCGCGCAAATCAGCGAAACCCGCCAAAACTATGCGCAGGTGTTATCGTCGCTTGTGCAGGATAAATTAGAAAAATTGGAGCTGCCAAAAGTCCGGTTCAAGATTGACGTGCAGCCGGCGCAGCTGGGTGCGGACGGCGCGGATTCGGTGGAATTTTTGATTGCGGCGAATATTTCTGACGACCTGAAACCGTTGGCGCGTGTGGCCTCCGGCGGTGAGATTTCGCGTGTTATGCTGGCGCTTAAGAGCATTTTTGCGGCGGCCGATGAGATTGATACTGTGATTTTTGACGAGATTGACACAGGCGTTTCGGGGCGTGCGGCGCAGAGCGTTGCGGACGAGATAACCGAGCTTGCCAAGTCCCGCCAGATAATCCTTATCACGCACCAGGCGATTATCGCGTCAAAAGCGGACAAACATTTTTATGTGAAAAAATCTCAGCTTGACGAAACTTTGGTTGAAGTTTACGTTTTGAGCGGCGAAAACAGGTTGAAAGCCTTGGCAGAACTTGCCGGCGGCGAGATTAACGAACAGTCTATGCAGTTTGCTCAATCACTTCTTGCCGGTTGATTTTATTTTTTTAGCGTGCGATAATATTTGGGAATAGGAGAAGATATGAGCGACACAAAAGTTGACATTAAGCAGTTGGACGAGATTATAGCGCAGTGCGGCGGCAAAAAAGCCAATCTGATTGCGATTTTGCAAAAGATTCAAGAGATTTACCGTTATGTGCCGGAAGATGCGATGATTTATATCGGGACAAAGATTGAGGGGCTGTCGCCCGCAACGGTTTTCGGGGTGGCGACATTCTATGCGCAGTTCTCGCTGGAGCCGAAGGGCAAATACGAGATTAAATTGTGTGACGGGACGGCATGCCATGTGAGAGGTTCAATACCGGTTTTGAACGCGATTCGTGCGAAGGTCGGGCTGACCGGCGAGCAGGTGACGACGGGCAACGGGCTGTTTACGGTTGAGACCGTGAGCTGTCTGGGTGCGTGCGGGCTTGCACCGGTGGTTGTTATTAACGAAAAAGTCTATCCGCAGATGACATCAGATGCGATTTCAATGATTTTAGACGAGATTATAAAAGGTGAGAATTAATGGATATTAAACAAGAACAGCAAAAAGCACAAGAGTTAGTGAAACAGCAGGGTTTGCGGGTGTTGGTCTGCGCGGGAACAGGGTGCGTGGCAAACGGGTCAAACGATGTTATAGCAAGGTTTAAAGAGCTTGGTACGCAGGTTGACACCCTTGACGAGAAGGTTACGATTGTACCGACAGGCTGCCACGGGTTCTGCGAGCAGGGTGTCCTGGTGGTGCTGCCGGACAAACACGTGACTTATGTGAAGGTCAGACTTGCCGATGTTGATGAAATCGTTGAAAGCCATATCAAAGGCGGCAAAGCGGTGGAGCGTTTACTTTATACTGACCCGCATACGGGAGAAAGGGTTGCAAAAAATGACGACATTAATTTTTACAAAAAACAGCAAAGAACAGCGCTCGCTAACTGCGGGCATATCAACGCCGAAAGCCTTGACGACGCGCTCGCAGCGCGCGGTTATGAGGCGCTGGCAAATATTTTGGAAGCAGCAGACCCGGATGCGGTAATTGATATTATTGAAAAATCAGGGTTGAGAGGCCGCGGTGGCGGGGGTTTCCCGGCTGGTCGCAAATGGCGGTTCACGGCGGCCAACAAGGGCGGAAAATCTTTTGTGGTGTGCAACGGGGACGAAGGGGACCCGGGCGCGTTCATGGACAGAAGTATTATGGAAGGCGACCCGCACAAACTGCTTGAAGGGATGGCTATTGCGGCGTATGCGATAGGCTCTGATGAGGGTTATATCTACGTTCGGGCGGAATATCCGCTTGCGATTAAACGGCTGCGTAAGGCGATTGCGGACGCGGAAGAACGCGGGTATCTTGGTAAAAACATTATGGGCAGCGGGTTTTCGTTCTGCCTTCATATCAAAGAAGGTGCGGGCGCGTTTGTTTGCGGCGAGGAAACAGCTCTTATCGCGTCAATTGAGGGCGAGCGCGGGATGCCGAGACCAAAACCGCCGTTCCCGGCGAACAAAGGCTTGTTCGGGCGTCCGACTTTGATTAATAACGTTGAAACGCTGGCGAACGTGCCGCTTATTATCCTCAACGGTGCGGATTGGTTCAGTTCGTTCGGTACGGAGACTTCAAAGGGTACAAAAACATTCGCGTTGACCGGTGAAGTTAATAATACCGGATTGATTGAGGTTCCGATGGGAACGAAGCTTCGCGATATAGTGTTTGATATCGGCGGCGGAATCCGCGGCGGTAAGAAATTCAAGGCTGTGCAAATCGGCGGGCCGTCAGGCGGCTGCTTGACAGAAGAGCATCTGGACATCTCAATGGACTATGACAGCTTGATTAAGGCCGGTGCGATGGTGGGCTCGGGCGGGCTTGTTGTGATGAACGAGGACACCTGTATCGTTGAGGTTGCGCGGTTCTTTATGAACTTTACGCAGAATGAATCGTGCGGAAAGTGCGTTCCTTGCCGCGAAGGTACGAAAAACCTTTTGAAAATCCTTGAAAAAATCGTTGCGGGCAACGGTGAGATGTCGGATTTGGATCTTTTGGAAGAATTATCGGTTGCAGTTAAGGATGGGTCGCTTTGCGGGCTGGGCAAAACCGCGCCAAACCCGATTCTTTCAACACTGAAATACTTCCGCGACGAGTATATCGCGCACATACGCGACAAAAAATGTCCGGCGGGTGTTTGCACGGCGATGAAAAAAATCGTTATCACAGACGGGTGCAAAGGCTGCACAAAGTGTACGCGTGTTTGTCCGGTTGATGCGATTTCCGGCAAGGTCAAGGAATTACACGTGATAGATCAGGACAAATGTATCAAATGCGGCGCGTGCCTAAGCAGCTGCCCGTTCAAAGCGATAGTAAGCCAGTAAGGAAAGAAAAAATGCCAACATTATTTATTGAAGAAAAAGAAGTAGAATACACGAATGAGCCGAACATTTTGGAGGTTATTCGCAAGGCGGGGATGGATGTTCCGACATTTTGTTACCGGCCGGATTTGACGCAGTTTGGTGCGTGCCGGATGTGTGTTGTGGAAATTGAAGGGCGCGGGATTCAGTCTTCGTGCACGATGCCGCCGGAACCGGGGTTGAAAATCAGCTTGAATACCAAAAAGGTGCGCAATATCCGTAAGACTGTTTTGGAGCTGCTTTTGGCAGACCATGACCGCGAATGCTTGACGTGTGAGCGTTCCGGGACGTGCGAGCTGCAAAGATATGCGCAGGAGTACGGGATTAAGGAGATTCGTTATCCTTCAAAAAGCAAAGAGGAATTTTTGCCTGTGGATGCGGGCAACCCGTCAATTGTGCGCGATCCGAACAAATGTATCAAGTGCGGTGCGTGTGTCAGAGCATGTGCGGAGTTTCAAGGGCATGCGGTTTTAGGGTTTGCCGGCAGAGGCTCAAAAACGACCGTGGCACCGATTCACGGCAAAGCGTTGGGCGAAGTTGATTGTGTTTATTGCGGCCAGTGCGTGGCGGTTTGTCCGACCAGCGCGCTGCGTGAAAACAGCAACATCCGCGAGGTGATGGACGCGATCAACGACCCGACGAAGACGGTGGTCGTTCAGACGGCCCCTGCGGTACGCGTGGCGCTCGGCCAGGACTTCGGTCTGGGCAACCAGAGCGTGACGGGCAAGATGACCACGGCGTTGCGCCAATTGGGCTTCAACTATGTGTTCGACACGAACTTCTCGGCCGACCTGACGATCATGGAGGAGGGCACCGAGCTGCTGCAGCGCATCAAGCAGGTGCTGGCGGGCGATAAGTCCGTGAAGCTGCCGATGATGACATCGTGCTGCCCGGGCTGGGTGANNAACCTCTCGACGGCCAAGTCGCCACAGCAGATGTTCGGTGCCATTGCGAAGAATTTCCTCGCGCCGAAGCTGGGCATCGACCGCAAGGACCTCGTCGTTGTGTCGGTGATGCCTTGCGTGGCGAAGAAGTCGGAGGCGATCCGCCCCGAATTCTCGCAGGACGGCGATCCGGACGTGAATATTTCGATCACC
>DBCX01000061.1:0-144 GCA_002293275.1 Cyanobacteria bacterium UBA947
AAAAGACCTGCACAGGGGAATCGACATAGGGCTTCCCGAAGGTACGGAGATTCATTCTGGACAGGACGGTACGGTTACTTTCGCCGGGTATAACGGCAGTTACGGAAATGTTGTCGTAATCGAAAACGATACAGGCTTAGTAAC
>DBCX01000061.1:179-14686 GCA_002293275.1 Cyanobacteria bacterium UBA947
GGCAGTACCGGCGATTCCACCGGGGCGCACCTTCACTTGGAAATACTAAAGGACAATCAGTACCTAAACCCAATTTTCTTTATTGAAAGCGGGGACGACGGGAGCGCGTACATCCCTCCGGGAAGTCCGGGCGGAATTACAATACCCGAATACTCCGGCGAACCGATGGACGGCAGTACCTTCGCCGCGCTTATAGAGGAAGCGGAGAAATATGTCGGTATGCCCTACCGCTGGGGAGGTTCAACGCCGGCGACATCCTTTGACTGTTCGGGCTTCGTTTGCTACACGCTTAACGAGAGCGGAGCCGCCAGCGTAGGCCGGACAACCGCCCAGGGGCTTTTCAACCTAAGTACCCCTGTCGCCTTAGATGAAGCCGAGCCGGGAGATTTACTGTTCTTCCATTCAACATACTCCAGCGTAAACCCGGTTACGCACGTTGCCATTTATCTTGGCGGCGGAAATTTTGGTAAGAACCATGAAATACTAAAAAGAGAACTTGCTGATTTATTTGATGAAGACAAAGTCAGACTTTTAGGTTATGTTGCCGACGAGGATGTAAATACGCTTTATAGTAATTCTCTGTTTTTCACATACGTAAGTCTTTACGAAGGTTTTGGGATGCCGCCGTTAGAGGCGATGAGTGCAGGGGTTCCCGTTGTGACATCGAACACCAGCGCACTGCCCGAGGTTGTTGGCGATGCCGCAATAACACTCGACCCTACCGACAAAGATGCGATAATAAAGGCCTATGAAGCGTTTTATTTCAACCCGGAACTTCGGGAAGAATGTATTCAAAAAGGGCTTGAACGCGCAAAAATGTTCAGCTGGGACAAAATGTACAAAATAATTTCAGATAAAATATTGGAGGTATTAAATGACAAAACAAAAAACAGCAATGATCTCGGGGATAACAGGTCAAGACGGCGGTTACTTAGCGAAACTTCTGCTTGATAAGGGCTACCGAGTTATCGGGCTTTACCGGCGCGGTGCAACCGATACTTTTTCAAAACTGCGCGAGCATGGGATTTTAGACCAAATTGAGATGAAAGATTTTGATCTTTTGGAATTTTCAAATATTTGTAGACTGCTAAAAAATTATCAACCGGATGAATTTTATAATCTTGCGGCACAAAGTTTTGTTGCGGCGTCATTTGAAGAACCTATTTATACCGCACAGGCCGACGGGATGGGAGTAGTGTATATTCTTGAAGCGATCAGAGAATTTTCACCTCACACGCGTTTTTATCAGGCTTCAACTTCAGAGATGTTCGGGCTTGTTCAGGAAGTTCCGCAAAAAGAAACCACTCCGTTTTATCCGCGCTCTCCTTATGGCGTTGCAAAATTGATGGCGCACTGGATGGTTGTGAATTACCGCGAAAGCTTTAACGTTTTTGCAACATCGGGTATTTTATTCAACCATGAGAGCCCTATGCGTGGTGAGGAGTTTGTCACACGCAAAATTACCAGACATTTTGCAAGATTGCTTGCGGGTGAAACCAACAAGCCGCTTGAACTTGGCAACCTGAGCGCGAAACGTGACTGGGGATTTGCAGGCGATTATGTCGAAATGATGTGGTTGATGCTGCAGCAAGACAAGCCCGATACTTACGTTATCGCAACCGGTGAAACGCACTCAATCCGCGAGTTTGTGGAAGAAGCGGGTAACGTGTGCGGGTTTGATATTGAATGGCATGGCAAGGATGAGAATGAAACAGGTGTTGACCGCAAGACAGGCAAGACACTTGTTAAAGTTAATCCGAAATTTTACCGGCCTGCCGAAGTTGAACTGCTTATCGGCGATCCGTCAAAAGCGGAAAAACAACTCGGCTGGGAACGCAAAACTGACTACAAGGGGCTTTGCCGGATGATGATGGAAGCTGATATTCAAAGATTCAAAAGAAAGGAGTGCCTGAATGCACATACGTAAATCATTGATAAAGTTAATAGGTCTTTTTTTATCGAAAGAACGGCGTGATTATAATAAACGCTGTGAGAAATCCGAAGATTGGATAAACAGACAGAAAATAAAACCTTATTGGTGGGAAAAAGGAAGACCCGGCAAGTATAGGTATTTTATGCCGTATATTCAGTTTCGTTCATGGCTCACGCGCAAGCCGTGGATAGTTTCTATTGACTGGGCATTAACAACTTATTGTACACTCGCGTGCAGAGATTGTTCGCATTTTATGACAGAGTTTACCAAAGAAACACACTTGCCGCCGATTTCGTTTGAGCAATATAAAAGACAGCTTGATATGCTTTTAAAACATGTTGACGGGATTTACAATTTGCAGATTGTAGGCGGCGAAACCCTTATGGTTAAAGATCTTCCGCAAATTGTTGACTATACGGCAAAAACAGGCAAGGTAAAACATATTATTGTTATAACAAACGGTACGATGATTCCAAAACCTAAATTATTAGAAGTAATGGCAAAACACAAAGGTATTGCGGAAATACTAATTAGCGATTATTCCAGCAACAAGGATTTGCTGCCGCGGTTAAAGTATGATGAGCTCAAAAAAACTTTGGATGATGCTGATGTATCGTACGTTGAGGTTTTTGACAAGGAATGGGTCGGGGTGCCAAAATACACTCCTGATTTTGACAGAGAACGGGCCCGCCGATACTATTCGTATGAAACAAGAGAATGCCTGTTCCATCAAACATTACACCTGATAGATGGAATGCTTGCGGTTTGTCCGTTCCACGGTTGGGGATTAAAACACGGAATCCTTAATCATATTGAGCCAAAAGAGTACATCCCGCTGGAAGAACTGACAACGAAAAAATTATACAAGTGGCTGGCAAAGCCATATTATGATTTATGCGGATATTGTATTGTAGATTGCGTTCCGCGCCCTAATGCAATACAGAAAGAAGGGATGACGTGCAGCCATTAATTTCTGTCATAATCCCTGCTTGGAACGGCGAAAAATATATCGCAGAGTGCATAAATAGCATCCGACGGCAGGATTTTGCGCACGAAATTATTGTGATTGACGACATCAGCACAGACCGCACCGCGCAGATTGCAAAAGAAATGAATTGCCGCGTTATAATAAACGATGTCCACAAAGGTCAGGTCGCCGGCAAAAACACCGGTATCCGCGAGGCCAAAGGTGATTACTGGCTCACAATTGACCAAGATGATATGCTCACCGACGGCGCGCTTCGCACCTTGTATAATGAGATGCAAAAAACCGGCGCCAAAATAATCATGGCGCAGCTAAAAGATTTTTGTTCGCCCGATACACCGGAGCAAAAGAATTTTTGTAAAAGAGAACCGTTTTACGGGATACTGACCGGCTCAACTTTGTTTAAAAAAGAGGTGCTTGATATCGTCGGAGATTTTAGAGAAGATATTATAACAGGCGATGTTATTGATTTGACCACGCGGCTTGAGAAAGTGGGGATTGCAATAACAAAATTTGAGTTTGTAAGCTGTGACAGAAGAATACACAACGCAAACTACGGCAGAACAAACCAAAAAGATGAGTACAAAGATTACGCAAAAGTATTGCGTGAACGTTTGAATGCAAGTTGATTTTTTTGTGGTAAAATTAACTTATGCCTTTTTGTTTTGAACAATTGGATGTTGAAGGAGTGGTGCTTGTAAAGCCAAAAGTTTTTGGCGACGAGCGCGGGTTTTTTGTTGAAACTTACAAAAAATCGGATTTTGTAGCAAACGGGATTGACGTAGAATTCAATCAGGACAACCATTCCAAATCCTGCGCCAAAGTCCTGCGCGGGCTTCACTACCAAAAAGAACCATTCGCCCAGGCCAAATTAGTCCGCTGTTTGCGCGGCCGGATTTATGATGTGGCGCTTGATTTGAAGACCGGCAAATGGGTAAAAGTTGAACTCACAGAAGAAAACAAACACCAATTATATATCCCAAAAACCTGCGCGCACGGATTTGTTGTGCTGTCAGACGAGGCCGAAATCGTTTACAAATGCGCCGGCGAATACTCGCCCGCAAACGATGCCGGTATCCGCTGGGACAGCGCGGGAATTGACTGGGGAATTGATTTTGAACCGATTTTAAGTGAAAAAGACAGGGGGTTACCATGCGGATTTTAGTCACCGGCGGTGCCGGATTTATCGGAAGCTGCTTTGTGCGGCAAATGCTTCAAAAATATCCTGATTACAAAATTATCAATCTGGATGCGCTCACGTACGCCGGCAATATCGCAAATCTTGACGATGTGAAAGACAACCCTAATTACCAATTTGTCCACGGTGATATTTGCGACAAAAAACTTGTGCCGCAGTTGGTTGAACAAGTGGACGCGGTGGTGAATTTTGCCGCCGAAAGCCACGTTGACCGCTCAATCACAGGGCCGGAAATTTTTATTGACACAAACGTAAAAGGTACGCTGAACCTGCTGCAAGCTGCGCGTGAGTTTAAGACAGCCCGTTATTTGCAGGTTTCAACCGATGAGGTTTACGGAAGCCTTGGCGCTACGGGGTATTTCCACGAAACAACCCCGCTTGCGCCAAACTCACCATACTCCGCGTCAAAAGCGAGTGCGGATATGCTTGTGCGTGCGTATTTTGAGACCTACGGGCTGCCGGTGTTGACTACGCGGTGCTCAAATAATTACGGGCCGTATCAGTATCCCGAAAAATTAATCCCGTTCTTTATTTCGCGGCTTTTGAAGGGCGAAAAGGTGCCTGTTTACGGCGACGGGCTCAATGTACGCGACTGGCTGTATGTTTACGACCACTGCGCAGCGATTGACGCGGTGCTGCACAAGGGCAAGCCGGGCGAGGTCTACAACATCGGCGGCCACAACGAAAAGACCAATATGGAAATCACGCACCTGATTTTAGACGCGATGGGCAAGGACGAAAGCTCAATCCAATACGTAGAAGACCGTTTGGGCCACGACAAGCGCTATGCGATTTGCAACGACAAAATCCAATCGGAACTCGGCTGGGAGCCGTCGCTGACATTTGAACATGGCATAAAACTCACTATTGACTGGTATTTAAACAACCAGGATTGGATGAAAGCCTTGGAAATGAAAGGTCAAGAGGTATTGCGATGAAGGCACTCGTCACGGGCGCAAAAGGCATGCTCGGGCAGGACTTGTGCCCGGTGCTGGAAGACGCCGGATATGAGGTTCTGGAAACCGACCGGGAAGAACTTGATATAACAGACTTTGCGGCGGTGGAAAAAATGTTTGCCGAGCAAAAGCTTGATGTGGTGGTGCATTGTGCGGCTTACACAAACGTTGACGGCGCCGAGACCGACCTTGAAGGCGCGACATTACTGAACGTCACGGGCACTGAAAACATTGCCAAAGCCTGCGCAAAGTCAGGCGCAACAATGGTTTACATTTCAACCGATTACGTTTTTGACGGCACAAAGACCGAGCCCTACACACCGCAAGATACGCCAAACCCTATTAACAACTACGGTTTGACCAAGCTGCAAGGTGAGCGGGCCGTGCAAAAATATTGCGAAAAATATTACATCGCGCGCACCAGCTGGCTGTACGGACACCACGGGAAAAATTTTGTTGAAACAATGATTGCATTATCCAAATCCAGAAAAGAAATAAAAGTTGTCAACGACCAATTCGGAGCCCCGACGTGNNATCGTGAAACTTTTAGAGGAAAAACCTTACGGAGTATATCACGTTTGCGGCGGCGGAGAAACGACGTGGTACGGGTTTGCGCGCGAGGCGGGCGTGGATGTTTTGCCTTGCAGCACAGATGAGTTCCCGCGGCCGGCAAAACGGCCGATGTACAGCGTGATGGACAACGGCGGAATCTGCCGCAGTTGGAAACGGGCATTGAAAGATTATTTAGCGTTAAGGGAGGATTAAAATGAAAGGTATAGTTTTAGCGGGCGGCGCGGGGTCAAGGCTGCATCCGAACACGATTGCGGTTTCAAAACAATTGCTGCCGATTTACGACAAACCGATGGTTTACCATCCGATTTCGGTTTTGATGCTGGCGGGGATTAAGGAAATCCTTATCATTTCAACGCCGCAGGATTTACCAAATTTCAAACGCTTGCTGGGCACAGGCGAGCAGTTCGGGGTGAAATTTTCTTACAAAGAACAGCCAAGCCCGGACGGGCTGGCGCAGGCGTTTATTTTGGGCGAAAAGTTCATCGGCAAAGACAGCGTTGCGCTTGTGTTGGGTGATAATATTTTTTACGGCTCGGGATTTTCGGCGCTGTTAAAAGAAGCGGCGCAAAATGTACAAAACGGCGGCGCGTCAGTGTTCGGCTATCAAGTGAAAGACCCGCAAAGGTTTGGTGTTGTGGAATTTGACAAGAACGGCAGAGCCAAATCGCTTGAGGAAAAACCAAAACGGCCAAAATCCAATTTTGCGGTAACAGGGTTGTATTTCTACGACAATAGGGTTGTTGAGTATGCCAAGGCATTGAAACCCTCCAAGCGCGGCGAGTTGGAGATTACGGATTTGAACAAAGTTTATTTGAATAAAGGTCGGCTCAATGTTGAGGTTTTAGGACGCGGGTTTGCGTGGCTCGATACCGGGACTCCGGGCTCGCTTTTGCAGGCGGGACAATATGTTCAAACAATCGAAGAAAACCAGGGCATAAAAATTGCATGTCTTGAAGAAATCGCCTACCGAATCGGGTTCTTGACCAAAAGACAAATTCTGAAAAATATTGAAAAATACAAAAATAATGAGTATTTTGATTACGTAAGGCGGATTGTTGCGTAGGAACCCAGACCGCAGAAAAAATATCCTGTGGTTAGTTCAAAACATTCTGCGGGTTTTGCCGGTTACTTTTGTGCTTGCCACAAGCCGTGCAGATTGCAATATTCTTTAGCTTCGCCGACTTTGTCAAACCCGCATGGCATCTGCATTTTGGGCTCTTGCCCTGCTTCAAGGTAATTCAGTTTAAACCAGGTTTTGTCGGCGGCAATGGCTTCTATAAACATAATATGGTGCTCCGGTAGCATGGGGTGGGGAATTGAGCCGATTTTGATTTCGCCGGCGTCGTTGCCGAGGTCTTCNNGCATGTTTTGTCTTTTGCTATTGCCTCAACAAACATAATGTGGTGCTCGGGCAGCATCGGGTGCGGCACGGAGCCGACCTTAATCTCGCCTGCGCCGCCGCCAAGGTCTTCAAACACAGGAGTGTGTTTTTCGCCAACCATCTCCTCTTGCGCTGTTTGGACTTTAAGCATTTCCATATCCTCGTTGCAGCAAACCAGTACCCCGCCGCCTTCCAAAACAACCTGAATAAGGTTGCCGCAGATGTCGCATTTATATATTTCAAATTTTTGTGTCATTTTAACCCCCCTTTCAAGAACAAGTCTAGCACACAAACATTAAACAAACAATTACACTATTGTCGATTGAAACGCAAAAAGAAAATTAAAAATTCGGAGACGGCGAGATTCGAACTCGCGGTGAAATCGCTCCCACACAACCTTTCCAAGATTGCACCTTAAACCGCTCGGACACGTCTCCATAAAATAATTCTAACATAAACTAAAAATCAAAATCAAATAATTGGCTCAAAGTCATATCCAGCGCGCACGCGATTTTTGCCGCTGTTTCAATATTAGCAGGCGTTCTGCCGTTTTCAATTGCGCCAAGAGTTGTCCTGTGAATCTGCGCCCTGTACGCAAGCTCCTCTTGCGAAATCTCACCTTTTATCCGCTCAATCTGAACCTTTTTGCCAAAATCTTTACGAAATTTTTCTAAATCCATTTCCATAATTTCATTTTAAACTCTTGACAAGAAAAAAGATACAGTTTATAATGGACGTGTGATGCGTATAGGCATCAATAGTTGGGTAAGAGGAGCAGATGATGAGAAAAAGCATGCAAAAAGCGTTTACCTTGGCCGAGGTATTAATCGCGCTCGGAATAATAGGTATCATCGCGGCGCTGACTATACCGGGCCTTGTTGCCAATTATCAGAAAAAAGTGCTTATTACGCGCTTGCAAAAGTTTTATAATATACAGGTTAACTCCGCAAATATAATGGAATCCGACGGAGAATGCAGTTTTGCAAACTCGGCCGCGCTTACGGATAGCCCTGATTTTGCGATAGAATATATTGATTGCCGCTACAAACCTTATGTCAAAAATCTTGCGGTTAAAAAATTGACAAAAGGTGCCGCTATAGCGCTTGCTGACGGGTCAGGAGTGTATGTAAATAAGGGCTCGCTTCATGAAATCAGTTGGTACCATAATTTAGAGCACGTATTTTGTGTAGATTACAAAGATTGTGAGAATATTGACGAAAATGTTGAAAGCGTTTTTCAATGGCCTGACGGCAAGACGAAATTTTCGCTCAATATTAGCTCATTTAGTTTTCAAGAACAACAAGACAGAGATGTCCTAAAAACCCACTGCACAGACACAAACAAATGGGGCTGCGGCGCGCTAATCCTTCATGACGGCTGGGAAATCAAAGACGACTACCCGTGGTAATTTTGTGCTAAAATCTTAGTATGAAAGGCACAATCACAATCCCGTCAGACAAATCTATCTCGCACCGCGCGGTTATGTTCGCATCGCTTGCGCACGGCGCAAGTACCATAAAAAATTTCTCTAACGGTCAAGACCCGCTATCCACGCTGCAAATTTGTCAGGCGCTGGGCATCCAAACAGAATTTAAAGACCGCAACCTAATCATCCGCGGCGGCAAACTTCAAGCACCGGCCGCTGATCTGGATTGCGGCAACTCCGGCACCACAATGCGCCTTATGGCAGGTATCCTCGCCGGCCAAAATTTTAACTCAACACTCACAGGCGACTCGAGTCTTTCAAAACGCCCGATGAAACGTATTATTGAACCGCTGTCGCTTATGGGCGCGGTGGTAAATGGCACGGACGGCCGTCCGCCGCTGCAAATTATCGGCGCACCGTTACAAGGTATCCACTACATTTGTCCCCTTGCATCCGCGCAGGTCAAATCCGCCGTGCTGCTTGCAGGGCTTCACGCCAAGGGCAAAACAACTTTCACCGAACCGTACCTGTCGCGCAACCACACAGAAATTATGCTCAAATATATGGGTGCTGCAATAAACACAAACGGCGCCGCAGTTTCAATTGAGCCGTCCGAACTTAAACCGCGGACAATTGAGATTCCGGGTGATATTTCGTCCGCGGCATATTTTATCGCGGCCGGTTTAATCGTGCCGGATTCTGAAATAATCTTGAAAAACGTCGGCTTGAACCCCACCCGCACCGGTATCCTTGATGTTGTGAAAAAAATGGGCGGCAGCGTGGAAATTCTTGATAAGCGCACCGTATCAGGTGAACAGGTCGGTGACCTTCGCGTCAAAACATCTGACCTTACAGGCTGCACTATTGAAGGCGAACTTATACCGCGGCTGATTGACGAGCTGCCGGTGATTGCCGTGATGGCAACGCAGGCAAACGGCCAAACAATTATCAAGGATGCGCAAGATTTGCGCAACAAAGAATCCGACCGGATAAAAGCGACCGTCACCGAGCTTAAAAAACTTGGCGCGGGGGTAAATGAAACGGAAGATGGTTTTATTATCAAAGGCAAGACAAAACTCACCGGCGGCGTTGAGGTCCAAACCTACCACGACCACCGGCTTGCGATGAGTTTGTATGTGGCAAACCTTGTTTGCGAGCGCCCGATAAAAATTAACGGGTTTGAATGGGTTAATATTTCGTTTCCGGAGTTTGAGCAGCTGTTTGATACTTTCGGCTAATTGATTTTGCGGCCGCGATATGTTAGAATAAGAGCCGGAGGTATTGGTTATGAAATTATTTAAAAAAGATGAGAAAGAAAAAATGCTGGCGAAAATTCAGCTGAAAAAATGTTTCTTTTTGAAAAACTTTGTTATTGGTTTGGTGGTTATGGTGATTGTATTCTTCATCGGTATGCTAAACTACGACGGCAGCATGGAAATGTGTTACAGAATGTTTGGAATCAACAGACATTTTTACGCGTTCATTTATGTGCTGATGTTTGGTGTGTGGAAAATCCTTCTAATCCAGTTTGCGCTTGTGCCGTTCCTGTCAGCGCTGTTTATGGAAAAACATCTTCAAAAAACCGATTAGTTGTGCTACAATTAGCTAATGACAGTAACAAAAGCAATGATAATGGCTGCGGGTGTGGGTTCAAGACTTGCACCCGTGACCGATAACCTGCCAAAGCCGCTCGTACCGATTGCGGGCAAGACGGTTATGGATATTGCGCTTGGCAAATTGCGCAAAGCAGGTATCACGCAGGTGATTGCAAACCTTTATTCTCACAGCGAAAAAATTATTGAACACTACAAGCACGATGCGAATTTCCATTATATTGTGGAAGAAACTTTGTCGGGAACAGCAGGCGGTGTGAAAAAATGCCAGTTTTTCTTTGAGCCCGGCGAAAGTTTTGTGGTGCTCTCAGGCGACGGATTGACAGACGCTGATATCGCGCGCGCGATAAAAATTCACGAAAAATCGGACGCAATCGCGACAATCGGGATTAAAAAAGTGCCGGCGCAGCAGCTGTCAAACTTCGGGGTTGTGGTGACGGACAAAACCGGGTTTGTTACCGGGTTCCAGGAAAAACCGTCCGTGCAACAGGCAAAAGGCAGCCACATCAACACGGGGATTTATATTTTTAAATACGAAATTTTTGAATACATTCCGGCGGACACGTTTTTTGATTTTGCAAAAGATGTTTTCCCGCAGCTTTTGGGAAAAATTATGACGTTTGAGGTTACCGAGTATTGGTCGGACATCGGGACGTTGGAGCAGTATGAAGAATCAATACGCGATGCGCGGGAAGGAAAGGTGACGGTTTAGGTTATGGAAGGATATTACGGAAGATTTGGCGGAGCGTTTGTTCCGCAGCCGCTGAAAGATGAGATGGACAAAATCGCTGCGGCATACGAACAGTTAAAACAGAACCCGGATTATATAAAAGAATTGAACCACATCCGCGCGACATATCAGGGGCGGCCGACACCTGTGACCTACGCGTGCAATTTGAGTGAAAAAATCGGCGGGGCGAAGATTTATCTCAAACGCGAGGACTTGAACCACACCGGCGCGCACAAGCTCAACCACTGCATGGCGGAGTGTATGATTGCGAAACATTTGGGCAAAAAAAAGGTCATCGCAGAAACCGGCGCGGGTCAGCACGGGGTTGCGCTTGCGACTGCGGCGGCGTATCTGAAACTTGAGTGTGATATTTATATGGGCGAGGTTGATATTGAAAAAGAGACCCCGAACGTGAGCCGGATGCGGCTGCTCGGCGCAAACGTAATCCCTGTCAGCGCCGGCCAAAAGACTTTGAAAGAGGCTGTTGACGCGGCGTTTGAGGTTTATCTGCAAGACCCTGAAAACACCATGTATTGCATAGGCTCAGTTGTCGGGCCGCACCCGTTTCCCACTATGTTACGTGATTTCCAGTCTGTAATCGGCACGGAGGCCCGCGAGCAGATGCTGGCGCAAACCGGCCGGCTGCCCCATCACGCAGTGGCATGCGTCGGCGGCGGGAGCAACTCTATCGGGCTTTTCAGCGCGTTTTTAGACGATAATGTGCAGCTGTACGGGGTTGAACCGATGGGCAAAGGCACCAAATTGGGACAGAACGCCGCGACACTGACCTACGGCAGCGAGGGCGTTATGCACGGATTTAATTCAATTATGCTAAAAGACGAAAACGGCGAGCCCGCACCTGTTTATTCGGTTGCGAGCGGGCTGGATTACGCAGGCGTCGGCCCCGAGCACGCCTACCTGCACGAGACAGGACGGGTAAACTACGTCAGCGTACTTGATGATGAGTGTATCAATGCATTTTTCACGCTCTCGCGCACTGACGGGATAATTCCGGCGTTAGAATCCGCGCACGCGGTGGCCTATGCGATGAAACTTGCGCGCGAAGTTGACCCGGCAGACACAATACTGGTAAACCTCTCCGGCCGCGGCGACAAGGACATGGATTTTGTTATCAGAGAATACGGGTATTTAGCTTAGCGTGTAACATCTCCATATCGTGGTGGAGTTTGTTCATTCTTTTTCTAATAATCCCGGCTAAAACTCTTGAATAATCTGAATTTTCAAGAGAGTCTGTAAATGTGACAAACAAATCACGAATTTCTTCAAATTCGTAAATAAAGTCTTCCATTTTGTCCTCCTTGTTAAGTTTTAGTTTATTATTGATTAAAATTTAGTATATAATAAACGAATTATNNATTTATTATTATTTGTCAAGCGGGTGTATAATGTTTAGTATGAATATCAGAGGCAAAATAAAATCTTTGGCCGGGATGAGATGCATGAGTATCTCCAAACTGGCCAGGCTGTTAAGCGAAAAGACAGGCCGGCCTTGCTCGCCTTCAAATCTGCATTGCAAATTGACGCGCGGAACATTGACATTACGGGATGCCTACATCATCGCTGAGATCCTTGATTACGACTTGGAATTTATTGACAAACGCTCATAGTTTTAAACTTTTTTGACGAATGGCCCGCGATATAATCTTTCAACAGTCCAAAACAAACCGCGCAGACCTTTTCGGTCGCTTTATCTTCATACTCTGATTTACCGTCAAAATCAAGCGAGCCTAAAAACGCGCGGATTTTGTCGTGTATGAACACGCCCGACTGCGAGCAATCCTCGCACACAACCCCGCCGCGGTTTGCCGTAAAATACATCCCGCCGTCTGTACCCCCGCAGCACAAACACCTTTCCAGCTCAATCCCAAACCCGCACAGCTCCATCATCTTCAACTGAAACTTAATCACCGCAAGCAGCACACCTGTCTTGTTTTCCGCGGCCGAAACCGCATCAAGCGCTTTGTACAACAGCTCATAAATCTGCGCCGAGCCCGGGTCGTTTTCCACCCCAAAGTTATGTGTAACCTCGCTTATATACATTGAATAAAAAATCTTGTCCATATCCGCGCGCGTTTTAGAAAACGTGTTGAGCGCCTGCGCCTCGCGGATTGTGTCAAGGTTGCGGCCTTTATTAAGCATTAATTTGTTCGCCACGAGCAAATCCATTCGTGCGCCAAGCTTGCTCTTTGGTTTTTTCACACCCTTGGCAACCCCTTTAATCAAACCCTTTTCGCGCGAGTACATCACAACTATTTTATCGGATTCGCTCAAATCGTAGTATTTCAGGTTGATTGCATCGGTTACAAAATTGTTCACTAGTAAATCCCTCTAAACATACGCTCCAATTCCGACGGGTTATCGGAGCTTCCGACGGCAGCCTCTTGCGTGATACGCCCTGCCTGCGCAAGGTTGAATAATGTCTGGTTCATTGTGAGCATGCTCGTTGACGACCCTTTTGCCAGCGAATAAATATCATCAAGCTTGTCTTTTTCAATGTAATCCTTGACCGCGGGCGTTGAAATAAGCACCTCGCAGGCGGCCTGCCGGCCTTTGCCTTCGGCAAGCGGCACAAGCCTTTGCGAAATCGTACCGCGCAAAACACCTGCCAGCTGCAGCCGCACAAAATCACGGTTTGACGGCTCAAACATATTCACAATCCTGTTGACCGTTGCAACGGCGCTGTTGGTGTGGATTGTCGCAAACACAAGGTGGCCTGTTTCCGCAGCTTTCAACGCAGAATTTATCGTGTCCTGGTCGCGGATTTCACCGATAAATATTACATCGGGGTCTTGCCTCAGCGCATATTTAATCCCGTCTTTAAATGTCGGTACATCAAGCCCTACCTGCCTTTGCGACACAACAGATTTTTTGTTTTTGAACACAAACTCCATCGGATCTTCAATTGTCAGGATGTGTTTGGGATAATTGATGTTTATCGTATCAATCAGCGCGGAGATTGTGGTGGATTTGCCCGACCCCGTAGCACCGGTGACAAGTATCAGTCCGTTGTGCTCTTGCGTGAGCGATTCAACAACATCGGGCAAATTAAGGTCAGCAAGCGCCTTTATCTCGGTTGGGATAAGCCTTATGACAAACCCTGTTTTATCAACAGATTTTAGCATATTCACCCTGAACCGCGACAATCCGGGGATTTCGTACGCATAATCCAGGTCACACGCGCTCGCAAGCTCGTGCTTTAACCGTTCCGGCACGGAAATCTGACATGCCTGCTGCATATCTTCTTCTGTGAGCAGCGGCATGTTCGCCTTGATAATCTTGCCGTCAACGCGTATCGCCGGGTGCTCACCAACGCGCAGGTGAACATCAGACGCCTTTGAGGCCGCTGCGCGCTTTAAAAAATCTAAAAAATCAAATGCCATTTGGTCTTTATTCTAGCATTATTAGCGGTATTGCGCCAATTGTTACAAGTTTGTAACACGCGGGCAATTTCCGCGATACAAAATCCTTTATATATATGTAAGGGAAATATCAAATTGATTATTTCGGAAAAGGATATTTAAAAAAAGTTTTAACAAAAGTTTTTATATACTCTCTCTCTTAATATCCTCGTGTTTATTTAATGCTGCCTCCCGGCAGCTTTTTTTTCGGACTGAAAGGGTATTTTTATGCTATGATAAAGCCGATGGAAAGGTTTTTGAAAATCGTCAATAGCGACAGGTTGTTTTATACT
>DBCX01000006.1 GCA_002293275.1 Cyanobacteria bacterium UBA947
GGGCAATAAGGTGATTTGTCTTGACAATTTCTTTACCGGTGCGCGCGAAAACCTTGCGGGGATTGATGTTGAGATTATTGAGCATGATATAATTAATCCGATTGACCTTGACGTGGACGAGATTTACAACTTTGCGTGTCCTGCAAGCCCTGTGCATTACCAGCATGACCCGGTTAAGACAATGAAAACGAGTGTGCTGGGGGTTTTGAATATGTTAGAACTTGCAACGCGCACGGGTGCAAAGCTTTTGTAGGCGTCAACCTCGGAGGTTTACGGTGACCCGCTGGTGCATCCGCAGCTGGAAAGTTATTGGGGCAACGTGAACCCGATTGGTGTCCGAAGCTGTTATGACGAGGGAAAACGCGCGGCGGAGACGCTGGTGATGGATTACCGCCGTCAATACGGTACAGACACGCGTGTTGTGCGAATTTTTAACACATACGGCCCGCGTATGGCCGAGAACGACGGTCGCGTAGTGTCAAACTTTATTGTGCAAGCGCTGCGCGGCAAGGATTTGACGGTTTACGGGGACGGCTCGCAAACGCGCTCGTTCTGTTATGTTGATGATTTGGTGCGCGGGATAATTTCGCTTATGGCATCGGAATATTATATGCCGATTAACATTGGAAACGACGGTGAGTACACGGTTTTGGAGCTTGCGCAGATGGTTTTGGAGTTGACCGGTAAAAACTCAAAAATTATCCACAAACCGCTGCCGTCAGATGACCCGTGCAAACGCCGTCCGGACTTGACTTTGGCGCGCAAAGAGCTCAAATATATTCCTGCGATGCCCGTGCGCGAAGGGCTTGCAAAAACTATTGAGTATTTTTCACAAGTGATACAAACTCATCCACAATCGTAGAGTTCCATTTTTTGTCGGAGTTTTGCCGGATTACGTCCAGCGCCTGTTTTGTTGACATCTTAGGCCGATGCGGGCGCTCTTGAATAAGCGCAAAATATGCATCAACAATCAGCACAATCTGCGATGCCAGCGGAATCTCGTCTTTGGATTTTTTGTTCGGGTAACCGCTTCCGTCCCAGTTTTCGTGGTGGTCTTCAATAATCGGGATAACATCTTGGATATAAGAGATAGGTTTTAAAATCTTTTTCGCGGCAAAAATAGGGTGCTCCTGGACGGTTTTTTTCTCGTCCTCGGTAAGCGAGCCGGCTTTTTGCAGAATTTTTGGCGGTACCATCAATTTGCCTATATCGTACAAAAGCATTGCCACGCGCAGGTTATCTACGTCTTCTTTCGGCAGGTCAAAACGTTTTGCAAGCGAAACAGCCATGTTGCTTTTAGCTTTTGCAACACCCTGAGATTGCGATGGGTTGTAGGTTGTAGCCAGTATGTCCGATACGGAATACAAGACATCTTGACCGGTTTGCTTGAGTTTTTCCTGCAAATTCGCCGTGATATCCTTTGGCAGCGGGATGTTGTGTTTTGATAGGATATCGGTGAACGTGTTGAACGCGATTTCCTGCCAGGAGGTTTCGCTTGCGGCTTTTGCCATTGTGACGCGGTTTCTGCCGTCGCGCTTGGATTTGTACATTGCCTGATCTGTCAATTCCATAATCTCGTCAATATCATCGGAGTGCTCCAAAAACGTTGCCACACCTATGCTTGCGGTTATGGTGCCGATTTTATCAAGTTTTTGGTCTTCAATAGCCTTACGAAGCCGTTCTGCGGCCACCATCGCGCCGCGGGAATCAACGCCCGGCAAAAGTACGTTGAACTCCTCGCCGCCAAGCCGTGCGGGTATATCAATTGAGCGTGCGTTGTTGTGCAGCACCTGCGCGACGGTTTTTATAGCAATGTCGCCGTAGGTGTGGCCAANNATTTTTTTCAGGAAGTCCAAATCCAGCCCGATTACGCTCAACGGCTGCTTTTGGCGGGTTGCACGGACGACCTCTTTTGCCGTTTGTTCTTCAAAATAGCGCCGGTTGTAAAGTCCGGTGAGGCTGTCGGTCAGCGCCTGTTTTTTAACCATATCAAACAAATCCGCGATGGTGATCGCCATCTCAACCTGGCTTGCAAACAGTTTCAGGAAATCCTGCTCAGCGGTGGTTATCCGGGCGCGCGGTGATACGATTACAAACACGCCAAACGGCTTGTGCTGCGTGAACAAAGGGATTGCCATAAGCGAGCGCGATATGTTCTGGACTGATTTTTTGACTTTAAGTTTTGACAGAATTTTGCCGGTATCGGTTGTTGTGCGCGCCTCGCGGGATTTGAGGACGTCCGATAAAAACTCATCCTCATCACAGTTTTGGATAATTTTTGACCAGATGTAGCCGAGTTCGCCTTTAAGGCTGGTATCAAGCACGCTTTGCAGGGATTCGTCGGAGTTAATCAGGTTGAAGATGTGCTGTAAGGTAAGAACCCGCTTGTTGGCAAGCTCCAAATCCTTGGTGCGCTGGGTAACTTCGGCCTCAAGGCGTATGTTTATCTTGCGGATTTCTTCGTAATCCTGATTTTTGCCGAGGATGTTGCTTTCAACCTCGTTGATATTTTTGTATATCTGTTTAATAACCGACAAAAAACCCATGCCGATATTGTAGCACAAATTTTTTAGGAATGCCGCTTGTTTTACCTTATTTTACCCTATTGGACTTCCGCGGCGGCAGCCCTTGCAGCCTTTAATTGCTCGAACAGCGGATCTATTTCGATTTTGGAGCGGAACACGTCGCCTTGCGTAATGATAGAGCCCCTGTACTGCGCGTTAATTGCGCTGTGCCGTACGTTAGCGTTTTGCATTTGAAGCTCGGCAATCTTCAATTTTTGTTTGACATCGTCTGTTTGAATAGTGTCAATCTCAGCTGCTATGGCGCGCGAATCAGCGATAATCTTTTCAAGCTCCGCCGGTGTGTAACCCGGAGGGCGCAGGGCTTTATCCGCGTCATACTTTGCCTGCGCGGCTTCAAGCTTGGCTTGCGCGGTCTCTGATGGCGCAAGTTCCGCCTGCAGCGCTGCAACATCAAGTTCTGTCCTGCTAATATCGCCAAACAAGTTTCTGTCTTGATAGCTGACGCTGATTATTTGAGGTCCTGCCGGCGCCTCTGGCTTTACGGATGCCGTCTCTTGAACCGGTGCCGCCGTTTCTGCAGGTGCTTCCGCCTGCGCGGTGCGCTCAACAACAAGCCCCTTGTCATCTGACAGTTTCAACGTAGTGCCCGGAAAAATCAAATCAACATTCTTTATGTTGTTAGCGCGCGCGAGCGCCTCTACCGTTGTGTTGTTCGCAACTGCGATTTTTGACAGCGTATCGCCTGACTTAATAGTATAATCCATGACAAATTCCTCCTTTTCCTCGTATGAGATATTAAAGTATTTTTCCGAATATAAATTGCCCATGTGGATTGTAAATTTTTGTTAACTCAATTTAGTCCAAAAAGGCAATTTTTTAAAACTTATATACTTTGTATATATAAGCGAGTGAGATAAATAAAAAATGTTCACATATTTTATTTAAGAGCGAGTATAGGAAATCATAGATAACTCTAAATAGGAAAAGGAGGATACCCATGCCGATAGGAGCAGAGGATTACATTGATCAGTTATTGGTAAAAAAGTACGCAGATGAGAAAGTCGACAACCACGACAGTATGGAGTCGATGGTGGACCCGCAAAAGATGATGGGTGCAATGAACGACTACTCCGCTATGTACAGAAATATGATGACGCTGAAACAGCGGCTGAATATTGCGTGCTACGCAATCAACGCAAGGACCGCCAGATACCAGAAAACATCAGCGCTCAGGTAAAAGATGTTAGTGGTCTGTTTTTGATATAATGAGAAAATGGAACACGCAGTGGGAAAGATAATCCTGGCATCTTCATCGCCGCGCCGCAGAGAAATTCTGGAGCGCGCAGGGTACAGGTTTAGAGTTATACCGTCACCGTACGAGGAAACGAATACGAGGACGGTTTTTTCTTTGGATTATATTGAGGATTTGGCGTATCAAAAGGCAAAGGCGGTTGAAGGTGATGTGGTAATCGGCGCCGACACGATGGTTGTGCTGGAGGGCAGGATTTTCGGCAAACCGTCTGATGCATCGGATGCACGCCGGATGCTGCGCGAGCTTTCGGGCAAAACGCACGAGGTTGTGACAGCTATCGCTGTTATCGCAGGCGGCAAGGCGCGCAAAAACTCCACCGTCAGCCGCGTTACGTTTGAATACTTGACCGAGGAGCAGATTTGCCGCTACGTTGAGGAGTTCAAACCGTTTGACAAAGCGGGTGCCTACGGGATACAAGAGTTGCCAAACGGGTATATAAAATCCTACGAGGGCAGTTTGGAAAACATTATAGGGCTTTGCCCCAAGGCTCTCGCGCAGTTGTTTTAATAAAAATTAACATAAATAGCAAAAATAAAATTCACGACTTTTAATATTTTTGTTATAATGAGTAAGTATGTAAATTATGTGAAAGGAAAAAGTTATGCAGGTATCATTCGGAAAAGCTTTTCTGGTTAGTGCTTCAAATAATGGAGCATTGTTTAAACGATGTATTGAAAACCCTTCAAATGATCCGGACGGGAAAGATCCGACTGTAATAATTCCGGTTGACAGTGGCGACTATCTGGTGCTCACCGACAGAACTGCGGAAGAGTATAAGAAAGAAAAGCATGAAATTCAAGCAGCCGCGCAGAAACAGTGCGATGCAACCGTCAAGGAACTTATGAGGGTCTATATTGATAACGTATGTAAAGTAGCCAAACCGACGGTATTTTAACATTATCAGCCGCAGCATTTTTTGAACTTTTTACCGCTGCCGCAAGGGCATTGGTCGTTGCGGCCGACGCCTGCGGTGTCAACATCGGGGCGGGCGTCCTCTTCCTCAATTATCCCCAAAACATTTGAGAACGCGCGTGATTTGTACAACACGGTTGTCGGTGAAAAGATTTTGTGTTTCATATAGCGAGGTTTGTACCAGCGCAAAAGCTCGTCCAGCGTAAGTTTCAGCCCTTCTCCAGCGCCGGGAGTCGCGTTTATCACGGCCATAAAGTTTTTGTGTTTTGCCGCGACGCGTTTTAGCAGGTTTGCGCTGATTTTATCGTTGTTGAGAAAATATCTTATACAATCCCCGTCAGGCTTGCCTTCAAAGGATTTGTTGAACGTTTCGTAAAACGGCACGGCGTAAAGCCCGAGTTCTTTGTCAAAAATAATCCCGACATCGTAGGTTTCGCTGTGCGATGCAAACCCGCCGAGAGAATTTTCAAGGAAATTGTCGTATGAGTTGTTCAGCTCGCTGACATCAAAGAACCGGTATGTTTCGGGGGTTTGGATTTTGTCCTGAAACGGTGCGCGTTCGCCGGTTTCTACAAAATTGTTGTACAAGCTGATGACTTCGTCTGCAAACTTGTTTGTGGTGATGATTTCGTCTTTGCCAAAGTAGTCAATGAATTTTTTGTGGAGCTCTGCGACGTTTTGTTCAAGTTCGGCGAGCTTTTCCGGGTTGTCCAGATAGGTCAGCTCGGGGTTTTGGACGATTTTTGCGATACAGTAGCGCATGGCTTCTTCTTTGCGGCTGACGGGCAGCACCCCTGATATTTCAAGCAGGTAGGTCTTGCCGCGGTATCCAAGCAGCCGGGCAACGATGTAGTGGCCGGAGCCGATTGTGCGAAAGTTAGTCATCTTAACTAAACTCAACGCGGTGTAGTTTTTTTCGTTGATTAGGTTGTAGAGCTCAAACCCGGTTTGGGTTTTGCGCTTGACCTCATAGACGCAGGCGCTGGAATTCATAAGTGCCCGGACGATTTTGCTGTCGTGTTTTTCGGCGTACAGGTCAAGGATGCTTTTGTTGTTCAGGTTGCGTTCAAAGATGTAGTTAAAAACCATCTCGGGGCTGTCGCCTCCGATTGATTTGGTGTATTCGGTAAAATCGGGCGCGACATTATCGTCCTCGCGGACAAAAGCTGCGATGTCCTTTATCACGGTGTTAATTTGTTTTGAATCTTCAAGAATTGCTGTCATGTTTTTTAAGATAACGTAAAAAAATTGATAACTCAATAGTAAATCGGGTAGATATTGACCGAAGATGAAAAATTTGCTATAATTAACGGGTTAAGAAGATTAGAGGACATTAAAAATGAAATTACATATGCAGATATTGATTGCGCTGGGGTTGGGGATTAAGCGTAACTGGCACATATTTTTGGGTATAATACTGGGTATCATGTTCGGTGCATTTTTGCATGTGAACTCGCATCCGGCGATTTTAGCGGTGCTTACGTTCATAGGTCAGGTGTTTATCCGGTTGATTCAAATGGTTGTAATCCCGCTGGTGATTTCTGCGATAGTAATAGGTATAACGAGCGTTGGTGACAACAAGCAGTTGAGCAAATTCGGGACCAAGATGGTGGTTTATTACGGTATAATAACTGTGATGGCGGTATCAATCGGTGCGGCGCTGGCGATGTTGATGAAACCGGGGCTTGGTGCGGCGCGGTTCATCACTGAGAACGCTGCAGGTGAGGTTCAAGCATCGGTTGCGACAGCGATGGCACAGCAGCAGGGCAATATCGGGCAATTGTTTTTAGATTTTCTGCCGAGCAACCCGTTCCATTCACTGGCGGTCGGAAACATGGTCTCAATTATAGTGTTTGTAGTGATTTTGGCGATTGCGCTGGCACGGGTGGGTGATGTTAACCGGCCCGTTGTTTCGTTTTTTGAGAGTATTTTTGCCGCAACGATGAAAATAACCGACTGGATTATGCTGCTTGCAGCGCCCGGTGTGTTTGCGCTGACGGCAAGCGCTGTTTCAAGTTTCGGCGGCGAAATTTTTGCAAGTATTTCAAAATATCTTGCGGTTTTGATTATCGGGTTTGCGCTGCAGCTGTTTGTTGTGTATCCGTTGTTCTTGAAATTCTTTTCAAGAATAAGCGCGGCGACATTGTATTCTGCGGTGGCGGAGGCGATGATGGTTGCTTTCGGGACGGCGAGTTCGTCTGCGACGCTGCCTTTGACTATCGCGTGCTGTGAAAAACGCGGGATTTCGCACAAGATTGCGAGCTTTGTGCTGCCGCTTGGTGCGACGCTGAATATGGACGGAACCGCGCTGCTGCAGACTGTTGCGGTAATTTTCCTTGCGCAGGCGTATGGGGTTGTGCTGACGCCGTTCTTGATTATCCAAATTTGCGTGCTGGCGATTATTGCATCCAGTACGTGCGCGGGGATACCGGGCGCCGGATTGATTACGATTGCGTTGATTCTTAACGGAATGGGATTGAGTCCTGAGCAGTTGGTGGCAGGGTTTGCGTTCTTGTTCACAATCGAGCGGATTACGGATATGATGCGCACGCTTGTCAATGTGACATCTGATACCGTTGTTGCGGCAGCGATTGCGGACAACGAGGGTGAGATAAATTACGAACTGTTCAATAATCCGGAGGCTTACGAGGATATCACAAATTAGTAATAAAGTATGTCACCGCGCACTTGATGCGCGGTCTTCGTTAAAAATTGGTTTCTGGGGATACCCTGACCCGGCGGTGGTTTCGCAATATCAAACACAGTATCCGGACGCGCAGTGGGTAGATTTGGATGTGGATTTTGGCGTGTCTGACAGAAAAATTTTGCCCGGTAACTATTGCAAAATCGTGAAAAACATAATTAACAACGCGCTTGACGGTGAGTATGACGTTATTTTAGCGGCGGTGGGCAAGGACAAGTGCGACAGTGGCTGGTTTGCGGCGCAGGTGCTGCGTGATTTGGGGCTGAATGTTGTTGAGACAAAGTTTGAGTCGTTGACTCCAAGGCGGCAGCTGCAAATTTGTACAAGCGGCATGCCGCTTTACGACAAGGTTAACGCAATAACGGGTGATATTATTGCGCCTGCGGCGCGCGAGTGCGAACCTTGCAAACCCGAGTTCGGGTTTTGGGGTGTGCCGCCAAATGATTTGGAGATTTTGCGGCTTTTTCCTGATACAACGCATGTTTACGGGTGGTTAAGATGCGTGGAGGCCGGGGTTCCGGCCGATATTGAGCTGGAAATGTACGTTGACCCCGGTGTGCCGACTGTTTTTTATTCGCAGGCGTTTTGCGCCAAGGCGCAGCCGGCAAAATATCTGGCGGACAAATACAACGGGCTTTTTGTGGATATAGATGATTACGCGAACAACTCTACCCGTGCGAAGATTGAAGCGTTTTTGAGGTTACGCTGATGATTTATGTGGACGCGGGAACAACTTATACAAAAGTAATTACGACCTCACGTCATCCTGAACTTGGTTCAGGATCTTGCCGTGAAGGTGACTCGGGTAAGATTTCGGATCAAGTCCGGAATGACATGTTCTATTATATTATCCCGTCAAAGGATTTTGCGCTCAAACCCGACAAATCGTGCGGCCACATGTCAAACGGGGAAAACGAAATCGTTGCGCTGGCAAAAGGTGCGCGGCGGCATGTTACACCTGACGCTACGGTGCTTGACCTTGGCAGCCGGGATGCAAAATGGATTAAGTTTTGCGACGGCAAGTTCCACGATATGGATTGGAACAACTCGTGCGCAAGCTCAACGGGCGCAACTGTTGAGATGCTGATGAAATTTTACGACCTCGCGGTAAACGACCTGAAGGCCGTATCTGAACGCTTTCCGGTGACGTGCGGGATTTTCGGGCTGGAAAAGATTATGGATGACATTTCTAATGGCGTGAGTGCAGCCGAAGCGGTGTCAAAGTTCATCCACGGCGTTGCATACAACGCGTGGACGTTTGCCAAACAGCCCGAAATCCTTTACCTGTCGGGCGGGTTTTGTGAGAACAAGTGTTTTGTAAAATCACTGGAAAACTACTGCCGCGTCGTGCCGCTGGGGCGGTTTGTGCTGTGCGAAGGATTAATAGATGAATAACCGCGAGCTTGGAAATCAGGGCGAAGACATCGCTTGCCGGTACCTTGAAAAAAACGGGTACGAAATAGTGGAGCGCAACAAGCATTTCGGGCGAAACTGCGAGATTGATATAATCGTGCGCCGCGGTGGTAAATTAATATTTGTAGAAGTGAAAACCCGAAAGACCGATGCGTTTGGCAGCCCGTTTGAGTCTGTCACCAGAGCAAAATACGCAAAACTGGTCAAAGGTGTGCAAGCGTATTTAGTCCAAAACCCGCACAGGGATTATCAAATTGACGTTATCGGAATAATTTTGCGGCCGGAGCTGAAAATTGAGCATCTAGATAATATTTCCGCCTGAAATTTGGTAGGTTTTGTCTATAAAACCCTTGTCAAACACCACCGCATCAACGCTTGTGATGATTGTTTGGGTTTGGGAATCAATGACCTTCAACAGGTAATTTTGGCGCACATCGTCAAGTTCTGCGAGCACATCGTCAAGCAGCAGGATCGGGTTGTCGCCGGTTTTTTCGGTTATGATATCAAGCTCGGAGAGTTTCAGCGCAAGCACAATGGTGCGCTGCTGGCCTTGTGAGGCGAACTTTACGGCATCCTCATCGTTTATAAAAAACGCGACATCATCTCTGTGCGGGCCGACACAAGATTGGCCGCGGCGCAGCTCTTCTTCGGCGCGCTCTTGCAGCTGTGCGCGGAATTCTTCGGCTATTTGCTCTGCCGTGCCGTCCCACTTGTAGCGGATGGCGAGCTTTTCGCCGTTTGAGATATCAAGGTGTTTTTTGGCAGCGATTTCGGCGATTTCGGTCAGAAATTTTTTGCGCAGGAAGATTATGTTGCTGCCTGCGATAACAAGCTGCTCGTTGAGCACGTCCAAAAGCTGCGCATCGCGCGCGCCGTCTTTGAGAAAGTTATTTTTTTGGATACGGATTTTGTCGTATTTTGTGAGGCGTTCGTCGTAGGCCGGATAAACCTGTGAAATCGCTCTGTCAAGCCAGTTTCGCCTATCTGATGAGCCGCCGCGCAGCAGCATAAGATCTGACGATGAAAACAAAACCGATTTCAATACGGATTTGAAATTTTTCGGGGTGGTTTTTGCGCCGTTAAGTTTCAGGGTACGCGTTTTTTCCCTGTCATAAGAAACACTCATCTCAATATTTGTGTCGGCCTTAATCAAATCGGCGTCTATTCGCATCGCGTCCTTATTAAAAAGAATTAACTCCAAAGGATTAGATGTTCTCTGTGCTCGTAATCCCGACAAAAAATAGATGCTTTCCAGAATATTTGTTTTGCCTTGAGCATTTTTTCCGGCGATAAGAATTTTTTGCGCGTAGAGACCAAGCTCTAAATCAGCGCAGTTTCTGTAATTTGTTAATTTTAGTTTGGTTAGCCGCATTTGTTGCCATTATATCAAAAGTATGCTACAATTGCACACATGATACCTTTTGTGACAGAAGAAGATGCTATTGCTGCTTTCAAAGAGATTTTTGTTGATGTTGATGCGTGGCGCAAAAAGATGATTCACTATGTAAAAGAGGAGAATCCCGAAATCAACACGGCGATAATTGAGGCGGCGCACAAGACTGATTTGGACCCGAAAGCTATTGCGCTGGGCGCGTATATGTCCTACTTGTTGATAGAAAAAGCGGGAGGCCTGCACGATGGCGATTGAGGATTTGTTATTAAAGCTGCACGAGGCCGGCGGCAGCGACCTGCACGTGTCGGCGAATCTTCCGCCTGTTATGCGTGTGGACGGGAAATTGCGCCGGATTGAAGATGAAAAATCTTTGACCGGGGACGAGGTTGAACAGCTGTTGTTCCCGATGCTCTCAAACGAGCAGCGCCGTAAGCTTGAACAAGAATGGGAGCTGGATTTTTCTTACGGGATACAAGGTGTGAGCCGGTTTAGGGTTAATATTTATAAAGACAAGGGCAACTACGCCGCGGCGTTCAGGATAATTCCGTCAAAAGTTCCCGCGTTTGAGACGCTCGGGCTGCCGGAAGTTGTCAAAAAAATGGCTGAAAAACCGCGAGGGCTGGTGCTTGTGACAGGACCGACGGGCTCCGGTAAATCCACTACGCTTGCCTCAATGATTGACTATATCAACGCGAACCGTGCCGAGCACATTTTGACCGTTGAAGACCCGATAGAGTTTGTGCACGAATCAAAACAAAGTATTGTTCACCAGCGTGAGCTGGGGATGGACACCCGCTCGTTCGGGAACGCCTTGAAATCCGCACTGCGTGAGGACCCGGATATTATTTTGGTAGGTGAGATGCGCGACCACGAGACGATTTCGCTGGCGCTGACCGCTGCAGAAACCGGCCACCTTGTGTTCGGAACGCTGCACACCTCATCCGCATCGCAAACAGTTGACCGGATTGTAGATGTTTTTCCGGAAGGTCAGCAGCAGCAAATACGGGTTCAACTGTCAAGCTCGCTTGTGGCTGTATTCTCGCAAACTCTTTTGCCAAAACTCCAACCCGACGGTTCAAAACGAGGCAGGGTTATGGCGCAGGAGATTATGGTTGTCAACCCCGCGCTGGCAAACCTTATCCGCGAAAGCAAGACCGCGCAGATTTATTCAACTATCCAAACCAACCAGGGGCTCGGGATGCAAACGCTGGAATCCGCGCTGGCAGAGCTTGTTAACACACGGCAGGCCACGCTTGAAGACGCGCTTTTGCGCTGCTCAAAACCCGAGGAGCTCAAACGTCTGCTTAAATAACGAGCCGCGTTCAAACGCTTAATAAGTTGCCCTTGAATACTTTTTGTGGTAGAATGCTGATGAAATGCGAAAAATTCGTTACGATGATTATGATAAAGACGAGAGTCTGCTAGGGAGCCTGAAATTGCTGTGCGTTATGGGGTTGGCGATGTTTCTTGCCGGCATTGTTTCGTTCCAGCTTTACCTGTCATCGCTTCCGCCGATAGAGAACCTTGAGGACTTCAAACCCAATATTGTCACGCAATTCTACTCTCACGACGATGAGATTATTAAAACTTTTACGGTGTACACGTTCCAAAAAGTTGAGCTCAAAGATGTGCCGGTTGAACTGATAGAGGCCGTTATTGCAACGGAGGACAAGAATTTTTATAAGCACCGCGGTTATGATGTGGCAGGGCTTGTGCGCTCGGTGTTCCAGAACGTGATTTCCGGCCGCGTTGTGCAAGGTGCAAGTACGATTACCCAGCAGCTTGCAAGGGTCTTGTTTTTGAACAACGAAAAAACATTTACCCGTAAGATTAAGGAGCTGTTTATCGCCGCCCGGATTGAAAAAACCATCTCAAAGGACAAAATTTTGGAGATGTATTTGAATAATGTTTATCTGGGATCCGGCGCATACGGGGTTGAAGGCGCGTCACAGATTTATTTCAACAAATCGCTGAAAGACTGCGACCTTGCTGAACTTGCTTTGATTGCCGGGCTGCCGCAGGCACCGTCAATCTATTCGCCGTTTAATAGCCTTGAATTGGCGGTAAAACGCCGCAATCAGGTGCTTACGCGGATGTACAAAATGCGATACATCACATCGGACGAGTTTGAAAAAGCGAAAAATGAAGAAGTTACGCTGAACATCCACCCGACTTTTTATACGACGAACAAAGCGCCGTATTTTTGCGATTATGTGATGAAAGAGCTTGCACGGCTGGGGTTTGACGAGACCGATATAATCCACGGCGGCTACAAGGTCATCACAACACTGGATTACAAATCTCAGATTGCCGCCAACGACGCTGTTGTCAAGCAAATGCGCAACTACGGATTGACAGGCGACAAGCAGCAGGCGGCCGTGTTCTCGTTTAACCCGATTGACGGCAGGATTTTGGCATACGTCGGCGGGAAAGATTACACGAAAACCCAGTATGACAGAGTAACGCAGGCGATACGCCCGCCGGGCTCGGCGTTCAAACCGGTTGTTTACGCAGCGGCATTGGAGCGCGGGATTAGCCCCAACGACATTATAGACGATGCACCCGTTCAAATCGGCAACTGGTCACCCAGAAATTATGCGGACAAATACCGCGGCAAAATCCCTGTCTACACGGCGTTGATGGTTTCATCAAACGTTTGTGCGGCAAAAATGATTCAACTTGTCGGGATTCGCGCTGTTGTGCAGACCGCAAGGATTTTGGGGATAGATACTCCGCTTGAATACGATTATACGATTTCGCTCGGGTCAAACGGGGTGAAATTGTTTGAGTTTACGCGGGCTTACGGTGCTTTTGCCAACGGCGGGTATGTTGTCCAGCCGTTTGCGGTTGAGCGGGTTGAGACCTCGCGCGGAAAGGTTATTTATCTTGCACCGCGCGCGCGTGCATCGCACCAGCTGAGTGTGAACACGGCAGCGCAAATGACCGCGATGCTTAAAACAGTTATCACAAGCGGTACCGGCCGCGGTGCAAATATCGGCAAACCGGCCGCGGGCAAAACAGGTACCACCGACAGTAACAGGGACGCTTATTTTGTGGGTTATACGCCGAATGTTGTCACCGGCGTCTGGGTCGGTAACGACGATAACACCTCCGGCCGCGTGCAAGGCGGCTCGATTCCGGCGGTTATCTGGCGTGATGTGATGAAAGTTGCGACAGAACCCTACGGCAGCGTTGATTTCAATTACCCGGAAATCAAGCTGGTACCGTATGTTCCGAAAGAAGACCCAAATATTGTTGACGAGGCCGGCGCAGCTGCCGCGCAAGAGGAAGAAGAATCCGAAAGCCCTATAAAAAGAATAATGGAGCGCAGAGCAGCGCCTGTTCCGGCACCGGCACCGCAAGCGGAAAGANNCGCAATCGCTGCTGTCTGCGCGGCATCGCTTTCCGCCGATGTGCGGCTGCACCGGTACCGTGATGGATAAAGTGGTGATTTATACGGATGGTTCTTGTCTTGGCAACCCCGGCAATGGCGGGTATGCGGCGATTTTGCGTTTTGGCGAGACCCGGCTGGAGATTTGGGGCGGTGAAAAAGAAAGCACCAACAACCGTATGGAACTAACGGCCGTGTTGAAAGCGCTTGAACAGCTTAAAAAAGCCTGTCAGGTTGAGCTGCACGCCGACAGCAAATACGTACTGGACGGGTTCCAAAAGGGCTGGCTTAATAACTGGAAGGCCAAAGGGTGGAAAACAGCGGACAAAAAACCGGTCAAAAACAAGGATTTGTGGCAGGCGCTGGACACCGAGGCCGCTAAACACAAAATCACCTGGAACCACGTCAAAGGCCACGCAGGTCAAGCGCAAAACGAGCGCTGCGACGAGCTTGCGCGAACTGCCGCAGCACAGGCCGCCGAGATAGGCGACTTTTTCCAACGCGGGGATTATAAGTCCGAGATTTGAACGCCAACAGGTACGGCGTTGAGGTTATTTTTGACCCAATAGCCTTCAATCGGTTCAAATTCGCCACCCAAAAGGTAATATGTAGGCCCGGAACCTGACATCACAGCATCCGGGTAAAGCGATTTGATTTTTTGCAGCTGCGGATATTTGTCAAGCATCGCCGGCTCCAAATCGTTGGCTGTGCCGTCAAAATAGAATTCCGAATAAGCCTCCTTCGCGCTGATTTGCAGGTCCAAAGGTTTTATCAGCGAAACTTTGAACGGTTCAAACCCAAGCGGTTCAAGGATTTCGCCGCGGCCTTTGGTCAGCGCGCGCCCGCCGTCCAAGCAAAAATTCAAATCCGAACCCAGCTGCGCGCATATTTTGTGCAGCTGTGCACGCGAAAACGGCTCGCCAAAAAGCTTGTTCATCCCGTACAGCGCGCCGGCCGCGTTCGTGCTGCCGCCCGCAAGCCCGGCCGCAACGGGGATGTTTTTTTCTATGTGGATTTTGACCGGCTGCTCAAAAAACTGCGCCGCTTTGTACACGATATTTCGCTCGTCATAAGGAATCTCATCGCTCGTGCCTGAAAGAACTATACCGGAGCCTTCATTCACCCCAATTGTCAGATAATCAAACAGGTCAATAGTTTGCATCACGCTTTCAATATCGTGAAACCCGTCCGGGCGCACGCCGAGCACCTTTAAGCTTAAATTAATTTTAGCGGGACACGCAATTCTCATCTCAGCGCCTCCGACAAGGCGCCAAAGTCCTGAATTGAAAGTTTTTCACCGCGCACCTTGTCATCATTTAACGCCGCGGCGATTTTTTCTTTTGCGAATCCGCCGGCGTACAGGCAGTTTTTCAAAGTTTTGCGCCGCTGGGAAAACGCCGCCTTCACAACTCGCCGGAACATTTTGTAATCGCTTAAATCCAGCCGCGGCTTATCCAAAATCCGAAGTTTTACCAGCGCGGAATTGACCTTTGGCGACGGGTAAAAACATCTGCTGCCGACCCGCCGGACGATTTCAACATCCGCCCAAAACTGCGACAGAATCGTCAGCATCCCGTATTGTTTGTTTGGCGAATCAGGCCCTGCCGCCATACGCTGCGCGACTTCCTCTTGCACCATCATCAAAATTTCGCTCACCGCATTGCGGTTTTTGTGCGCCAAATCGTCAACCTCACCGAGCAAATGTGCCATAATAGGGCTTGTTATATAATACGGAATATTTGCCACAACCTTGCACTTGCCGCACAGCGCGGACAAATCGGTTTTCAAAATATCCGCGTGGATAATTCGCAGGTTCGGCGCGTCAATTTTTTCAAGCTCGCGAACCGCCTCCTCGTCTAATTCAATTGCGATAACCTCTTTTGCGCATCTGACAAGTTTCTCCGTCACAAACCCCGCACCCGCACCGATTTCAACCACGGTATCATCCGGTGTAATCCCGGATAGCTCAATTATCGCGTCAAGCGTCGCGCTGTCAACCAGAAAATTCTGTCCCAGCCGCTTTTTTGTCCTAAACCGTTTTGCCCTGTTTAAATAGTCCATCTTACTAACTATCATAACACAATCTTGTGATATGATAATCTGTATGACAGCAACAAAAACAAAATTATCACGCAGCGAATTGCTAAATATTTTCACGTCCGGCTGCAAAACAGAGCAAAGAATCGGCGTTGAGTATGAACGGCTTCCGATTTGCACGGCAACAAAAACCGCCGCATCCTACGACGAAAATATTTATCAAATGCTGCGAACTTTTGCCAAAGAGGATAATTGGGCCTACATAACAGACGATGACTGCAATATTGTGGGTTTAAAAAAAGGCCACGATGCTATCACGCTTGAACCCGGCGCACAGTTTGAATTGAACCTGATGCCCGAGGAAAATATCTGCGATCTGGAAGCGCGCATAAAATCTTTTGACAACAAACTAAAACCCGTCTTGAAAAAACACGGCATAACCTTGCTCAACTACGGGGTGTCGCCTGTCTCCACGCATAAAAATATAAACATTATCCCCAAACGCCGCTACCACATCATGGCAAAATATCTTTGGGGAATTTTGTCCGACGTGATGATGCGCGAGACCGCCGGGGTTCAGGTTTGCGTTGATTTTAAAGACGAAGCCGACGCTATGCAAAAAATCTCGCTCGCAAACAAAATGTCGCCGTTTGTCTGTGCGATGTTTGCGAACTCACCCATCCGCGGCGGCGTTGACACAGGCTACAAATCATTCCGCGCGCTCAGCTGGCTCAACACAGACAACGACAGATGCGGGTTTGCACAGATTAACTCGTTCAAAGATTACGTGGATAAATTGCTGCAAACCCCGATGATTTACGTCAGCCGCGATAAAAACCCACGTGCCATAAACGGCAAAGTCAATTTTAAAAAATTCATGTCCTCCGGTTTTGAAGGGCTGGATGCGGAGTTTGATGATTTTCTGCTGCACGCGAACCTTTATTTTCCGGAAGTTCGCCTGCGCAACTACATTGAAATCCGCAACCACGACTGCTGCAGTGAGGATCTTGTTTATTCAATGCTCGCGCTCTACAAAGGGATTTTGTACAACAAAACCGCGCTTGAAGACGCGCAAGAGCTTTTGAGTGTCTTTAAACCCGCTGATATTGACGAGTTTCGCTACAACGTGCCAAGATGCGCGATGGATTTTACCCACAAAAAATATGAGGTAAAAGAGATTGCAAAAGAGCTCCTACTTATCGCCGAAAAACATCTGGGTGACGAGGCAAAGTATCTTGACCCGATAAAATCCTACACGATGGAAGGCATCTGCCCGGCAGACGTTATCTTGAAAAATTGGTACGGCGGCTGGAACAAAGACATCAACAACCTCATCTCATACGCACAAAAAATCTGATTATAAAGAATTTATTAAATGCAAAATGTTTCTGTTATAATTAATAAATAACGAGGTATGAGTCCATGCAAATAAATAATATAGATTTTAACTGTGACTTGGCGCAAGGCGGGCAGGATTTTGAACTCCTTGATTATGTCAGCTCGGTTAACATCTACACCGCCGGCAGCCCTGTCGTTATTGGCGAGTCTATTTTAAGAGCCAAAGAAAAAAATGTTGTTATCGGCGCACACGTCGGGCTTGATGAAATGGTTGATTTGATGAGTCCGGATGAGCTTGAAGCATCAATCATCTATCAGGTTGGCGCTCTGATGTCGTTTGCCCAAACAATGAACGCCGAAATTGAACACGTCCGGCCGCACGGAGAGCTCTACAAACTGGCGGCGCAGGATTTTGAGATCGCAAAAACAATCGCATCCGCCGTTAAAAAAGTTTCACAATGGCTTGTGTATTACGGCGCGGCAGGTGTTGTTATCCAACAGGTTGCAGCAGAGCTTAATATCCCGATTGCGCAGGAGGTTGCGCTTGAAAAAATGTACAACCTTGACGGGACAATTGATTACAACGCGCGCGATAACGAGAACGACGATATTATGGTAGCGCGTTTGAAAACATTGCTTGCGACATCGCAAGTATCCAACAATGTCGGCGAAAAAACCACGTTAAAAGCCGACACAATCCATTTTAAATCAAAAGAGCTGCTGGCAAAAGCCCGCGAGGTTATTGTGCCGCAGCCGGTAAATTACAACAAAGTTGCGGGGTGGTTATAATGAAAATGCCAAAAGACGCCGGGTGGTTGATTCCGGGATTACACATAAAACGCTGGTTCTTGCTGACGCTTTTCGGTACGGTGTTGATGACGCTCGGCGTGCTGATACTCTTTGATATCAGGCCGATTTATTACACAATGCAGTTTATACACGATGTCGCGGCCAATGTTTCTACCGAACTTATCGCGTTTTCGCTGGTGTGTTTCGGCGCGGCGATATTTTTCAAGTCGTGGCAGAAAACGAACCTTTCCATGCTCAACGGCACCGACGACCAAACCGTGCTGGAATCGCTTTACAGAACATACAAACTCAACCGCGGGCCAAATATCGTTGCAATAGGCGGCGGGACAGGGCTTTCTACGCTGTTAAAAGGGATTAAGCGCATAACCAACAATATTACAGCCATTGTAACCGTAGGTGACGACGGCGGAAGCTCAGGCAGATTGCGCGAGGAGATGGGGATTTTGCCGCCGGGTGATATAAGAAACTGTATCGCGGCGCTCGCAAAAGATGAGGATTTGGTCACAAACCTTTTCCAATACCGGTTCAAAACAGGCGAAGGCCTTGAAGGCCACAGTTTTGGGAACCTGTTTTTGACTGCGTTGTGCGCGATTACAGGTGATTTTCTAAGCGCAATCAAGGAAACATCAAACGTTCTATCCATCCGCGGGCGCGTGCTGCCGTCAACGCTTGACGATATGAAACTCGTTGCCGAGATGGAGGACGGCTCAATCGTGCGCGGGGAGTCCAACATACCGGAAGCAGGTGTCAAAATCAAGCGTATTTACACAGACCCTGCCGAGTGTGCACCGTTGAAAGATGTTATTAAAGCGCTCAAAGAAGCGGATTTGATAATCATTGGCCCCGGAAGCCTTTACACAAGCGTTATTCCGAACCTGCTTATCAAAGAGATTGTCAAGACCATCGCCGCGTCGCGCGCGAAAAAACTTTATGTCGCAAACATCATGACCCAACCCGGCGAAACCGACAACTACGCGCTTTCTGACCATATTAACGCGATACTTTCTCACGCGGGCAACAAAAATATTATGGAAACCGTGCTGATAAATAATTATCTGCCGGAAAATCTTGCGCAAAAATACGAGGAGCAAGACCAGTATCCGGTGAAAATGGATGTGGAAAACCTGCAAGGCTTGAAAGTGTTCTCACGAAAACTTATTGAAGAATCAAAAGACGGGCTTGTGAGGCACAGCTCAAACAAACTGGCAAGAGCCATTGACCTTTGGTACCGCAGGGGTAAAAAAGAGAGGTAAGCCGATGAAAATTAGAGACATCCAAAGCGCGGAAAAACTTTCTATGCTGACCGCTTACGATTATTCCACCGCAAAATATATTGACGAGGCCGGTGTGGACATGATTTTGGTCGGCGACAGCCTCGGGATGGTTGTTTTGGGGTATGACTCAACGGTGCAGGTCACGATGGATGAGATGAAAATCTTTACGCAGGCTGTGTGCCGCGGCGCAAAAAGAGCCTTCGTTGTTGCGGATATGCCGTTTATGAGCTACCACGCAGATTTGTCAGAGGGTGTAAAAAACGCGGCGCAGTTAATCAAGTGCGGCGCAAAAGCGGTAAAAATTGAGGGCGCAACCGACCATATTTTAAATGTTGTACGCCGCTGCGTTGAAAGCGGGGTGCCGGTGGTGGGCCATCTGGGGTTCACACCGCAGTTTGTTAACACGCTTGACGGGTACACCGTTCAAGGTAAGTCTTACGAGACAACGCTGGGGATTTTGCGGCAGGCCAAAGCGCTTGAAAACGCCGGCGCGTTCGCGGTTGTGCTGGAGATGGTACCGGAAGAAAGCGCCAAATATATAACGGAAAACCTTTGTATCCCGACGATTTCGTGCGGGGCGGGTCGCTATTGCACAGGCCAGGTGATGGTAAGCGACGATATGCTGGGCAAATATCCTGATTTTTGTCCGAAATTTGCGCGCCAGTACGGCAATATGCGCGAATTTATAACAGATTGCGCGCGCCGCTACGACGCGGACGTAAAATCCGGCAAATTCCCGGCCGACGATGAGATTTTTAGGTTAAGCGAGAATGAAGCCAAGCAATTAAGAAACGGAAAGGGGAAAATTTATGAGTATACAGGCAATAACAAGTAAATTATTTAGAAAAACTACGGATGTGCAAGCAATAAGCCATAAATTAATGCAAAAACCGTTAGAACGACTTAACGGTAAAGACGCAGCGAAAATAGTCAACGGCTGGGCAGCTCAAGACCCAAGAATTGCAAAGCGCCTGCAAACTGTCTATAATCAATCCAATGTTTCGGACGCGTTTATAACTAAACTGGCGCGTAAGCTGACAGCAGACTCCTCAGAAGGAGCGCACGAAAAAGTTGATTCAATGGATTTGATGTGGGCTATGGTTAACATTGTAGGCAAAATAAAAGGCCACTATCCTATAGATGGCGCGGATACAGTTGCCGATCTTTCAAAACGGGTTTTGGATCTGGTTGTGTAACCCGGCCTGCAAAAATATTTTATGATAAAATTACTTTATGTTAGTTAGCAAAATTAACGAGGTCAAAGAGCAAATCAAATCGTGGCGCGGCCAAACAATCGGGCTGGTGCCGACGATGGGTGCGCTGCACGACGGCCACAAATCGCTCATTGATGCGTCAGCTAAAATGTGCGACAAAACAGTCGTCTCAATCTTTGTCAACCCGACCCAGTTTGGCCCGAAAGAGGATTTTGACAAATACCCGCGTAATCTGGATACTGACCTTGAAATCTGCCGGCAGGCCGGTGCGGATCTAGTTTTTGCACCTGAGGTAAATGAGATGTACGCCGAATGCCCCGCCGTGACAATTGTGCCGCCGCGGCAGTACACAAACATCCTTTGCGGGAAGCTGCGCCCCGGACATTTTGACGGCGTTTGCACCGTCGTCACTAAACTTTTCAATATTGTCCGGCCGGATTTTGCCTTCTTCGGTGAAAAAGACCGCCAGCAGCTTATCATAATTAAAAAAATGACCGCGGATCTGAACATCCCCGTCCAAATCATCGCCTGCCCTATCGTGCGCGCCGAAAACGGGCTTGCGTTAAGCTCGCGTAACAAATATTTAAAAGTTCCCGACGCCCCGCTTTACAAAACCCTCTTTGATATAAAAATGTGCTACAATGACGGCATGACAGATATTAAAACTTTGAGCAAGGGGGTAAGTGGGGCAAATGGGCTGGAGTACCTGGAATTTCGCGATAAAGATGATTTAAGCCTGAAAGAAATTGCCGACGACAACACGGTTGTTTTTGCGGCCGTAAAAATAGACGGCGTAAGGCTGATTGACAACATGGAGCTTGGCTAGACGATGGTGCGGTTTTTGCAAAAAATCCTGAAACTTTTTGTTAATATGGTTTTTCTTGTCCAAATAGCGCTTTCCATCACGGTTTTTGTCGTGACGGTCTACTGGTTTATGGATATTTTGGGCTGGAGATATTTTGATTTTGCAAAACCCATCGCAGATCTTGCATCAACGCTTGTCGGTGTTTTTCTGCCGAAAAATTCAGCCGGGGCAGGGCTTTCGGGTATTGAGCTGAACCTGTTGTATTTTGACATCATCGCGTTAACGCTTGTGTACCTTGGCGACAAGCTGAAAGTCAGGATATATCTTGATATGAAACGACTTGACGACCGGCAGGAAAACAGCCGCGTGAAGGACGAATCCCGATTCAACGACCAGTTGCGCAAGGATTACGATAATACCGTCAAGGATGCGAAAAATATCGCCGTGCTTATTGAGTTTGGCCTGAAATTGGCATATGCGGACATGTATTATCAAGACAATCTGTCCGAAAAACTCCACGAACGCGAGGAATATGTGCTGAACGAGTTTTGTAAAGAAATCGGTAAAAGTTACCGCTGTCAAAGGCGTGCAAACAAAATTTTTATCGTTGATGAGTACGTCAATACGGACAAATTGCTCGCCGATATTGAAAAAGTTACGGAGAAATTCAGGCTTGTTTTGGGCGAGCAAAAATGGCTTTTGGACAAATTTGTCAGTATTGAAAATTACGATAAACTCACACGCGAGGTTTATACCGCGCTTGAGGGGCTGTTAAATTTGCATCTGGTTAATAAAATTGTTTGCTATCCGGGGTTTGCCCTGCGTTATGGAATGGAGCCGCAGCGTATGTTTGCAACCGTTATTGTCGGCAACTACCAGCAAGATGTCTGGGAACTGGTTAAGACGGCCTGAGCCCGCGCAGATAAGGGGTTTGCGGCAAGCTGTGTAATCTTTTTTAATAAAGTGCTTGCTTTTTAATTTTGTTCTTGGTATGATTTTCTCAACCGCAGACAGTTGGCGGCCGCAAGGCCTTAAAAACAGCCAATCGAGGTTACACACTAAGCCGAATTTTTGTGTAGTTTCACGCGGGAACTTATTTACACAATGAGGTGGAAAAAATGGCTAACAAAGCTTTTAAATCAGACAAAATAGAGCTGCTGAAATCAAAACTTGACAAGGCGCAAGTGGCGCTCGTGAGCGATTACAAAGGGTATTCCGTTGAGGAAATCACAAATCTTCGCCGCGCGCTCCAAAAAGACGGCGGCGACTATATGGTCACAAAAAATACGCTTGCAAAAATCGCCGTGAAAGGGACGGACTTTGAGGTGCTGACAGAATCGTTCAAAGGCCCAATCGCTCTGGCGTTCGGGTTTAACGATCAGGTTAGTCCCGCAAAAGTACTGGCGAATTTTATCAAAGAAACCAAAAAAGGCGAAATCCTCGGCGCGGCGCTTGACGGTAAATTGCTTACCGCACAAGAGGCGCAAGCGCTCTCAAAACTGCCTTCAAAAGAAGAACTTATCGCGAAACTGCTCGGTTCAATGAACTCACCTGCATCAGGTATCGTCGGTTCAATGAACGCGGTTATGTCATCATTGACAAGAGCCGTTGCGGCAGTCAGAGACCAAAAAGCAGCTTAATACAAGAATTACAATAACAAAAGGAGAAAATAAAATGAGTAACGTAACATCAATCTTGGAATCAATCGAAAAACTGACTTTGCTGGAAGCATCAGAGTTGGTAAAAGCAATGGAAGAAAAATTCGGCGTATCAGCGGCGGCACCGGTTGCGGTGGCAGCGGCTCCTGCGGCAGGCGGCGGCGATGCAGCTGCAGCTGACGCGGGCTCAACCGACGTAACAATCGTCCTTGCTTCAGCAGGCGCTAACAAAATCGCTGTATTGAAAGAAGTCAGAACAATCACAGGCTTGGGCTTGAAAGAAGCAAAAGAC
>DBCX01000043.1:0-193 GCA_002293275.1 Cyanobacteria bacterium UBA947
AAAATGCAAGAAGTTGTTTTTGTTTACCAATTTTCCTTGAAATATTAGGTGATTTATGCTAGAATATTCCTATTGGAGCAGAAGATTTTTTACAAATGTAGTAGTTGAGAAATTAACGAAAAGATTTATGAGAAAAAAGAGCGTTATAAAGCTGGTGGCGGCCGCATTTTTGGCCGGTGTTGCTAATATAAGT
>DBCX01000043.1:199-22331 GCA_002293275.1 Cyanobacteria bacterium UBA947
AACAATTCAAGAGGCGGTAGCTGCGGCTGTGGTAGGCGATAGCATCGCTATTTTAGACGACATCTATGATGTGAGCGGCATGAGCGCGCCAATAGAAATTTCTAACGACCTAAAAATAACCGGCGGCAGAATCAATGTTGACGGTAATACTTTACCCAGTTACGGTGCGTTTTCAATATACAGCGGTAATTTTACGCTTGAAGCCGACTCGTTGTATTTTAACAACAACAACTCCGGCGTGTACGGCGGGGCGGTAACGGCTGTTTCCGGCGGCACAACCCGCCTGACCGCACAAAACGATATTGAGTTTAAAAATAACAGTTCCGGCAACCAAGGCGGCGCTGTTTTTGATCCGGCCGGTCAAATGTATATAACCTCAACGGACGGCGGTATTTTGTTCGAGGGTAACCATGCGGACTCGACAGGCGGCGCAATTGCAAAATACGGGCCAGCTTTAACTATTGAGGCCGCAAGAGATATCGTTTTCAGAAATAATTGGACCGAAAACGGGGGTGGTGGTGCGATAAATTCAGGTGCCCTGATTTATCTGACATCCAACAACGGCTCAATAATTTTTGACAACAATCGCTCTAATGCGGGTGGTGCGATACATTATACCGGAACACATTTGGATATAAACGCTGCAGCAGGTGACATTATATTCAAAAACAACGAGTCAGACGTCAATGGCGGGGCGCTTTTTACAATAAACAATGTGGGTATCACCGCCCAAAACGGGTCAATTTTATTTAAGGATAATAAAGCCAAGGGGCAAGATGGCTACGGCGGGGCAATACACACTGTAGGCGGCAGCACAAACATCATCGCTAAACAAGATATATCCTTCATCCACAACATAGCAGGTGATGAAGAACTGGATATCTGGGGAACCGGCGGAGCTATCGCGTGGTACTCATCAGGCAATCTGAATATCCGCTCAACTGACGGGAATATCTTTTTTGGAGACAACAAAGCAATGAACGGCGGTGCGTTGTATTTTGTTGACGGCGCAGGTACCAGCACAATCTCGGCGGATAACGGCTCGGTTATATTTCATAACAATACGGCGGTAACAGAAGGCGGCGCGATACGTTCAGGCAAAAATACGACGATTGATATTAACGCGCAAAACGATATAATTTTCTCGGACAACACGGCGCTTGTCGGCGGCGCGATATTTGCTTACGGTGATTTAAAACTGACTTCCACAGACGGCAGCATTGTGTTTGACGGCAACACGGCAACGGACGCACCGGGCGGTGCGATATTTGCAAGCGATTCAAATATTGATTTAACCGCAAAAGACAACATTGTTTTCACAAACAATCATGTCCAATCCAGTTCTCCCGGCGGTGCGATACAGACGGACAGCAGCAATTTAAACATAACAAGCACCGATGGCTCAATATATTTCGGGCACAACGGTATAGACCCTGAATCTCCTGTTGACCACATGATGGGCGGCGCACTAATGTTACGTGGTACAACCATCCTTGACGCGGCGAAAGATATTATTTTTGAATCCAACCGTGCGACAAACCATGGCGGGGCTGTATTTTTATCCAACGGTTCGCTTGACATGACCTCCGGCGGCTCTATTATATTTTTAAACAACTCAAATGTTGGCACTGTCGGATTCCAATATGGCGGTGCATTGGGAACCTATGGAAACACCACGTTGAACGCCGCAGGTGATATCGCTTTTGTCGGCAATTCGGCAGGCACAGACGGCGGCGGACTATACAGTTACGGTGAAGGAACGAGCCTGACCAGCGAGCAGGGCAACATACTTTTCTACGGAAATACAACAGGGACAAACACTGCTAATGCTGAACCGTCCGGCGGCGGTGCGATTTTTACAACAAACGGCGGGGTTACGCTGGATGCACAAAAAGGCGTTTTGTTCAGCAACAACAATCTTGATGTAACCACTTCCGGAAGCGGCGCAGGCGGCGGTGCGGTGTTTTCCGCCGGCAACGGGCTGACAATTAATTCTTCCTATGTTATATTTTTTAACAACAGCACGACAATAAACAACGGTGATGCGACAGACACCAACGACACAGGCGGCGGCGCGTTGTATGTAACTAATGGCGGGACAAGGATTAACTCGGACGGCGGTAGCGTGATTTTTGACAGCAACACTTTAACCGGCGGCTTTGGCGGCGGCGCGGTGTACTCGGGCGGGAACGGGCTGACAATCAACAACACCGGCGGCGATGTCGTGTTCTCAAACAACAGTGCGACTCTTGGCGGCAGCTTTGGCGGCGGCGGTGCGCTGTATGTTACCGCCGGCGGGGCAAGGATTAATACAGACGGCAATATAATTTTTGACGGCAACACTGTAACCGGCGGGCAAGGCGGCGGCGCGATATTGTTTGACAGAAGCGGCATGGTTTCAGAACTAACTTCCACGGGCGGCAATATCATTTTTGCAAACAACACTTCAAGCACCTCAGGCGGTGCATTGTATTTTAATAACAACACTTACGGCGCTGCAATCTCGGCTGCTGCCGGCTCAATAATATTTGATGGCAACACAGCAGATGCCGAAGGCGGTGCTATTCGTCTTGGCAGCGGGACAACACTTGATATTAACGCGCAAAAGGATATTATTTTCTCGGACAACCATTCTAATATAGGCGGCGCGGTATTTACTTATGATGGTTTAAATTTGACGTCCGCGGACGGCAATATCGTTTTTGACGGTAATTCATCAAAAAGCGGTCCGGGCGGTGCGATATTTTCAGGCGGCGGGGACATTGATTTAACCGCAAAAAATAATATTGTTTTCACAAACAACCATGTCCTCAGCAGCGCACCCGGCGGTGCCATGCAGGTGAGCGGCAGCACTTTAAACATAACAAGCACGGACGGCTCTATATATTTTGGGCACAACGGCACAGACCCTGACTCTGTAGGCACGAGCGTGCTTGGCGGAGCAATTGCAGTCATGGGTTCACCGGCAATAATTAAAGCCGCAAAAGACATTGTTTTTGAATCCAACCATGGCACAGATCAAGGCGGTGCGATATTTTCGTCCGGCGGTCCGTTAAGCATTGAGACTCTGGCAGGCGATGTAATATTTGCAAACAATCAGGTTCTTAATGCTACTAAAGGCGGCGGTGCGATATTTGCAGGCGGCGGGGACATTGATTTAACCGCAAAAAATAATATTATTTTCACAAACAATACTGCAATCGTGACAGACAGTGCCCTTGGCACCGGCGGCGCGGGCGGCGGCGCAATAAACTTTGCAGATGGCTCATCCGGCGGTATAATCTCGGCAGCTGCCGGCTCAATAATATTTAATAACAACACAACAAACGGCGAGGGCGGTGGGATTCGTTTGAGCGCCGGCTCAACACTTGATTTGAACGCGCAAAACGACATTGTTTTTTCTGGCAACACCGGGCTTGTCGGCGGCGCGATATTTACTTATGATGATTTAAAACTAACTTCCGCAAACGGCAATATCGTTTTTGACGGCAATTCATCAACGAGCGCACCGGGCGGTGCGATTTATTACGGCAATCCGGATGTCAGTGTCGATTTGACCGCAAAAAATAATATTATTTTCACAAACAATCATGTTAACGGAAGTTCTCCGGGCGGCGCGATATATGCCAGCGGCGATACTTTAAATATAAAAAGTACAGACGGCTCAATATATTTCGGACACAACGGTGTACATCCTGACTCAACCGCTTCGGGACTGCTGGGCGGAGCACTTTTTTTAAGCGGCACAACAATCCTTGAGGCCGCAAAAGATATTATTTTTGAATCCAACCATGCGGCAAATCAAGGCGGTGCGGTATTTTTGTCCAACGGTTCACTTGATATAACCTCATCTGACGGTTCTATTAGATTTTTAAATAACACAAATGGCGGCGATTCAAACGGTTTTCAAGGCGGTGCGTTGGTAACTCATGCAAAAACAGAATTAAGCGCCCATAATGATATCTCTTTTGCCGGTAACAAAGCAGGTACTGACGGCGGCGCAATATATAATACCCGCGAATTAAGTCTAACCGGCGACAACATACTTTTCTACGGCAACACGACAGGGTTAAACGCTGCCAACCCGTCATTTGGCGGCGGCGCTGTATTTACCGTAGGTGATTTATCACTGACTGCGTCCAATGGTGATATTATTTTTGCAAACAACACAGCAACAGTAAACGGTACAGAAGGCGGGGGCGGTGCCTTGTTTGTAGGTGACGGCAGTGCACAGCTGAGCGCGCCAAACGGCAGTATAATTTTCGTAAACAATACATTAATAGGCGGCGCGGGCGGCGGTGCGATTTATTGGCATATTGCATCTGACCTGACATTTAACTCTGACCCGGGGGACGTAATCTTTGACGGCAACACATTCAACGGCACGCCAAACGATATCCACTTTGGATTGGCGGGCGCCAATTTGGTTCTCTCGGGCGATGATAACACAATCTACCTTGGCGGCGGTATAACAGCCGTAGACAACGGTGTGGGCAACGAAATCATCAAAGACGGCAGCAATACTCTGGTGCTTGGCCCGGCAGCTGTTAACGAGAATTTCCACGGAAACTACACGCAGACCGCGGGTACTTTAACCAACTATTCGTCGTCGTTCTTTGGCGGCACAAACACAATTACAGACTCTGATTTGAATTTCTTCCAGACCAAAGATATGACGATTAACGACCTGTATCTTGACAACGTTAATGTTTCTTCAATGAACAATGCTATTACAACGACCACGATTGATAACTTCGGGCTCGGCGATGGCGGTGCGGACTTTAAGATTGATATTTCGGTCGGCGCGGGGATTTCTGACAGGTTTGATTTCAAAGGCGGCTCGTACGGCGACACCACAAACCCTGTAAACATCTCCGATATAAACATTATGGGCGGTATGCCTACCGCGAAAGAGATTGCGGTGCAAGTCTTTACCTACGATGGTGATGCGCCGGAGCTCTCCGAGTCAATTGATACAATCACGACACCGTTGTTTGATTATGAGTTTGTGCAAAACCAAACCTACGGGAATTTCAGCCTTCTTCGCGGCAATATGAATCTTGCAAACACTGTTTACAACCGCGGGCAGGTGTCAACGGTTGCGGCTATGCAAAACCAGCTGCTTGTGACCAACACATTGTTTGAACACATTTATCTGGACAACAATGAGCTTGTCACGCGCGGCGGCCAAAACAAATACTCCGGTATAGTGCCGCAGCTTTCGCCGTATCAGTTTGGCAAAGAGGACGGTTCACTGTGGTTTAAAACATACACCGCGATTGAACGGCTCGGTTTGACGCACGGGATTGATGTCAACAACACGGCGTACGGTACAATCGTCGGCGCTGATATGCCGGCGGTTCAGCTGAAAGACGGCTGGAAATTTATCCCGACAGCATTTATCGCATACAACGGCGGGCGTCAAAGCTACGGACCGGTTACAACGTATCAAAACGGCGGCCAGGGCGGCTTTATGGGGACATTCTCCAAAGGTGATTTCATCTCCTCAATCCTTGCTTACGCCGGCGGATACAATAATGACATGTCTGTTTACGGCGAAACCGATCGCAACGGCAACTGGTTTGCCGGCAGCGCAATCAAAGGTGCGTATAATTTCCGGCCGACAAATAATTTCATAATCCAGCCGAGTTTGATGGCATCGTATAACATCTTTGGAAAACAAAGCTGGAACACAAAACTCGGCGACATAAATATGACAAACGGCATGCTTAACGGGATAAATATTGTGCCGGGGCTAAACCTTATCTACGCGCGCGATACCTGGTCTGTGTATAATACGATTCAATATCTGTTTAATATAAACGACGGTGTGAGCGGCAGCGCGGACGGTGAAAGGCTTCAAAATATAAAAATGAGCAACGGCGGGTTTATAGAATACGGTATCGGTGCGACAAAAACGTGGAAAGAACGGTTCGGCTCTTATGTCCAGATTACTGTGCGCAACGGAAACCGCACGGGTGTCGGGTTCCAGGCCGGGCTGAATTTCAGGTTCTAAAATTTTCTTTGGGCAAAAACCATCGCCCTACATAACGATAGGCGGCTGGCTCAACAATTGAAGCGCCGCTTTTGACATTTTGCCAAGGTTGAAGTAGTAGCCTACATTACTCCAATCGTTTGCGAAAAGCTCCTGACCGGTCTGTGCAATTGTTTGAAGTTGTTTTAGCAAATCAATCGTGCGCATAATATCTTTAAACAGTGAGCCTTCATCGGTGAAGACTTCGTTCTTCTTAGCCAGCTCAATCAAATATCTCCAATTATCAGCCGGGTCGTCGATTCCCTGATTATTGATCATTGCCCAATTGGCCACATTGCACGAGGCATCGTCAACGAAAAATTCTGTGTTCGCAAACTCTGCCACCATTTGGGTGAACTTCTCAACCTGTTTTTTGGTATCATCAACGGGCAGCTTTTTGTTGTAAACAGCGTCAATAATATCAATCTGGTTAGGATAGCCGTGCAGGCGTGTGAGCAGCTGGCCTTTGTTGGTGAGCGAATTATCGGCGTTCACATAATCGTGCTCTTTAAGGTACGCTATTTTTTCATCAAAATCATCAAGCAGCTGGTCGGACCCTTTGTTGAACGCCCAGAAAGACCTGTCAAGCATCTGTTCCAAATTCTCGTTGGTGCTGTTAGCCGCAGCAAAGGCATAATCAATGCGGAATGCGCTGTTCAACCAGTTTGGCGGTGAATTTTTCAGATCGGCAAACGCATTTTGTGTTTCCCTGTCAGGACTCAGCGTTATGCAGAACCCTTCTTTATCAATGCCGCGGCGGCCTGCACGGCCTGCCATCTGGTGGAACTCGTTTGGTGTAAGGCAGCGTTTTTCAACTTTACCGTCACCCACAGAAGCCGGTTTTTCAATCGATGAAATCACCGTGGTACGCGCCGGCATGTTAATCCCCGCAGAAAGAGTCTCTGTCGCGATAACAACTTTTATAAGTTTTTTCTGGAAAAGTGTTTCTATCAGCTGCTTTTGCGCCGGAAGCATGCCTGCGTTGTGGATAGCGTAACCTTTTTTGAGCGCTTTCTTATTCAAAGTTTCGCCAAGGTATATCCCTTTATCTTCGTACTCTTTGAGGATTTCGGCGATTTGGGCTTTTTCTGTTTCGCTTGTCAAAACAGGGCCTGCCGTCTTTAAGCCGTCCAGCACCTGACGAGAACCCTTTTTGCTGAATATAAAATAAATAGCCGGCAGCTGGTCTTTTTCTTTAAGTTGTTCTGTAAGTTTTACATAGCTTTCAATGCTGACTTTATTTTGTTCGTTAAGCGTCACCGGCTCATCGCTAAAATGCAGCGGCACATGGCGGTTTGCAGTCGGGACATCCACCAGTTTGACATCGCGGCCTCTTATTTTGCTCATCCATTTGGTAATTTCCTGATTGTTGCCGATGGTTGCGCTCAGCGACACCAGTTGAACATCCTGCGGTGTAAACATTATTGATTGCTCCCACACGCCGCCTCTGTCAACATCACCGAGGTAGTGCAGTTCGTCAAAAACAACCGTGCCGACATCACGCGGTACATTTTGGTTGGCGGTCATGTTGCGATAAATTTCAGTCGTCATCAAAAGAATTGGCGCCTGAGTGTTTTCTTTCACATCCCCTGTCAAAAGCCCGACGTTTTCAGGGCCGAAAATCTTTTGGAAATCGCGGTATTTTTCGTTGCTCAACGCTTTTAACGGCGCTGTGTAGTAGGCCTTTTTGCGTTGTTCCACCGCGTTTGTTATTGCATACAGCGCAATTGCAGTCTTACCTGTTCCGGTCGGCGCGGTGATAAGTGTGTCGTTGCCTTTTTGGATGTGCTGCGCAGCTGATCTTTGAAAAATGTCCGCCGTTGCACCGCTGCCTTCCTTAAACTGGAAATATTCCTCACGGATTGCATCACCTGATTTTTGAAAACTTACACTGTCATGCCCCATGGGCTTTGTGTGCCAAGTCTGCAAATTGGCGGAACCGGTTTGTACCGGCAAATTATATGAAATTCGCGCTATTCTCATGCTCACATTAAACCATGGAAAGATTTTTTTTTGACAGCCCCGCAACAAAAATTAACACTCGCCAAATACTTTTGCTAGCAAAAATATTTTTCACGGTTTTTTATTTAGCCATGAGAATTTTAGCGCCAGTATTGTTTGGAACCAATGTACGGCAACCAAGAAATATTTCCTGTCAGAATAGCACCGGACCGGCACTCGCAAGTCCGTTGGCTTGTGATACAGTTTCTTTCACATCAAAAATCACAAACAACAAACTTGACATCAAAGAGCCGACAAACCACTGCGCCTATTGCGGGGAAAAACTCTACACCCAAAAAGAACTTGACAGCTTATGTCAGGAGCTTCTTTCACAAAATTCTCACAGATTAGAGGGCAAAATAATAAGCGTATCCGGAAAGCTTGAATCCAAAGGAAAAACTTCCGCGCTGGCAGAAAAAAAGCGCGAAGTCAACTCAAAAGAAATTGAGTTTTTTAAAGATTTTATGGATAAGGCGCAAAAACACCCGCGGCTTTCCGGCCGGGAGATTTTGACCGACCTTTGCGGCATGAAAAACGATGCGGCCGCGGCATGCCTGAAAAAAAACCTGTCTCCGCTGCTGCGCACAATTGATCACGTTTTGCCCCAAAAAACCCGCAACGGCAACATTGATGATGAGATGAACCTTGTTGAGACTTGCTATACCTGCAACAACCATATTAAAAACGGTGAGCATTTCTACACATTCTTGTCGTTATATCCGTCAATAAGCGATTATATGCCTGCCAAAAAATACGAGTATGCCGCGCTGGATTTGATGCAGAACCCCGCTCACAAGAGTGCGGAAGTTTCGTCAAACATCCTAAAATTTATTGATGATGCGCAGACCGGACAGCGCGAGGCCCAAAACAAAGTCAACTCATTCGGTAAACTAATCCAAAATTTGATGCCGGCAGCAAATATGGAATTGGAACGTGTCAACGGAGAAATCACCGGCAACAATCAAAAGATTAAAGAGTTTCAATCACAGTTTAAAAAAGCAAACAATGACCCTGAGTTTGCTGCGATGCGCAAAAAAATGATTTTGGAAAAATCTGTTGAGCAGCTTAGCAAAGATGCGTCGGCCATCAGCGGGCAGATTAACGACAAAAATCGTTATATAGCTATTATGAAAAACGCTCCGGTAGAAACTCCGGCGTTGCGTGACAAAAAGAACAAAAAATTCACCGTCAAATCCGAAAAGGAACGCTCCGCAAGGCTAAAAGAGGCATACATCGGCAGACAAAAACTTATTGAAAAACACAAAGAGGTCTTTGCCCAATTGCAAAGCCAGCGTGCCCAATTGGAATCAGTTGAGGTTAAGCAAATAGATATGACCGGGTTCAAGGAGCAAAAAGAAAAATATGAGCAGATTATAGATGCTCACAAGACAATAGACGCCGACAAAAAAAAGATGCCGGGGGTGGCTAAAAACATTGATGATTTGCAGCAAGAATACGAGTTTATCCCGCTGGAAGACAGAAAGCGTGCCTACGCGCACAAACTGAAAGCAAAACTTCGCCAAAATGAGACTGAATACAGACATTTAGAAAATTCCATAAATCGCAAACAAAAGCTATGTGAAAGCTGCACGCTGCAACAGGCACAGCGCGAGTTTGACAAAAACGATTTGTTGATAAAAAAACAAGAGGCGGAGATTAAAGCAGCCGAAGAAAAACAAGCCTGGCTGGAAATTGAGCGCAATATAAAAGCGCTGGAGCACGACAACAGCCTCTTGCAAACTTACGCGGAGGCTCTGCAGCGCAAAATTAATGAATGCACGGGGTCGGGTAATATTCCCGCAACAGCTGATTTATAGCCTTAAGCGCCGTTGTCTCAACACACAAACATGTCTTTGTTGATATTGCTTAAAGATGATTTTCATGGTAAAATTAACGAATGAAAAAGATTTTGGTTTTAGTGCTGGTTTTTGTCGGGATGAGTGCGTTTGCGCAAACCGCGGATTTTTATAACGAACAGGGGCGTGAAAAACTCAGAGTCAAGAATTATCCGGCCGCGGTAGAGGACTTTTCCGAGGCGGTTAAAATTGATAAAAAATGCTATGCCGCGTTCTTCAACAGGGCACTTGCAAAACAATGTCTGGAAGACTACAAAGGTGCGCTTGCGGACTATAACAAGGCCGCAAAAATTAATCCTCAAGACCCTGATATTTTTTACAGGCTCGGTGAGGTCAAAAGAAAATTGGGCGATGATGCCGGCGCAATAAAAGATTACACCACTGCGATAAATCTTAACCCCAAAGACGGTTATTATTATTTAGACCGCGGGGTAGCAAAACTGCGCACGGGCGATCTTGTCGGCGCCAAAGATGATTGGTCCAAGACGATTGCTTTGATGCCGGATTATGCCACACCTTATTTCAATTTGGGCCTGGTAAACTATGACGAAAAGAATTATGCCGAAACCTTGAAGATGTTTGAGACGGTAGAAAAACTCGGTTTGACCGATAAACAAGACCTGCAAAATTTATATTATTACCGTGCTGCGGCAAATTATCACCTGCAAAATTATGATGAATCAATAAAAAATTACAAGAAAATCACGGAAGAAATTAACCCTGAATTTGCACCGGCATGGTATGAGATGGGGCTTGTGTATCAAGAGAAAAAGGATTTGGATAACGCGCTTAAGATGTATGAAAAAGCCCGTGATTTGGCCTCAAAATCAGGTGATAAGCATTATTACAATTCGGCTGTTTTGAGAATAGATTCAATTAAAAAATAGCACCCGGCGGGACTGGCGATTATTTTAGTTTTTAATCGCATTTTTAATCAGCCCTGCAAACAACGGATGCGGCTCACTCGGACGGGATTTGAACTCCGGATGGAACTGGCATGCCACATGCCATCTGTTTTTCGGATACTCTGTTATCTCGGCAAGCAAGCCGTCAGGTGACGTACCGGAGAACACAAGCCCCGCATTCTCAAGCTGCGCCTTGAACTCGTTGTTCACCTCGTAACGATGCCGGTGGCGCTCCTCAATTAAGTCCGTACCATAGGCCTTGTGGGCAACTGAGCCGGTTTTGAGTTTACAATCGTATTTTCCCAGCCGCATCGTGCCGCCGATACCTGCAACATTTTTTTGTTCAAGCATTAAATCCACAACCTTGTGCCCCGTGCTTTCATCAAACTCGGCACTGTTGGCATCTTTTAAGCCGACAATGTTTCTTGCATATTCAATAACGGCGCATTGCATCCCGAGGCAAATCCCCAAAAACGGGAGATCGTTTTCGCGCGCATATCGGATGATATTTATTTTGCCCTCAATCCCGCGCACCCCGAACCCGCCCGGAACAAGCAGTGCATCAACGTCTTCCAGCATTTTAGCGGCCTCATCCAAACTCGTACACTCATCGCTTGCGAGCCATTTTATCTCAACTTTGGCGTCATTTGCGTAACCGGCGTGTTTCAGGCTTTCAACAACCGAAATATACGCGTCGTTTAATTTTGTGTATTTGCCTGCGATAGCCACTTTGACCGTGCGTTGCGGGTTTGCGATTTTGCCTATCAGTTTTTCCCAATCTTTCAAGTTAGGTTGTGATTCTTTCATATTGAGCCTTTTCAAAACGACATTTGCAATGTTTTGCGCTTCAAGCGCGAGCGGCACCTCGTAAATTGAGGACATATCGCGGCACTCAATTACGCACTCTTTATCAACCGAACAAAACAGCGCGAGTTTATCTTTCTCGTTTTTTGGGACGGGCTTTTGAGTTCTGCAAACAAGGATATCCGGCTGGATACCGAAACTTCTCAGAGTGTTCACACTGTGCTGCGAAGGTTTTGTTTTCAACTCGCCCGATGTCGGCAGATACGGCAAAAGCGTCACGTGCACGGACAGCGTGTTGCCAAAGCCTGCCTCCGCTCTGAATTGTCTGATTGATTCAATAAACGGCAGTCCTTCAATATCGCCGACCGTTCCGCCGACTTCGCAGATTGAAAAATCGGGTTTAAATTGTTTTGCCGATTGTTTCATTCTTCTTTTGATTTCGTCTGTGATGTGCGGGATGACCTGAACCGTGCCGCCAAGATAGTCGCCCGCGCGCTCTTTGTTGATGACGGTTTGATAAACGCTCCCGGAAGTCACGGAATTTATTTTGCCCAAAGGCGTGTTGATAAAGCGCTCGTAGTGGCCCAAGTCAAGGTCGGTTTCTGCGCCGTCGTCTGTTACAAAAACCTCGCCGTGCTGAAACGGGCTCATTGTGCCGGGGTCAACATTTATATACGGGTCAAATTTTTGGATTGTAACGCTGTAACCGCGCGCTTTAAGCAGGGTGCCTAGCGATGCCGCTACGATTCCTTTGCCCAAAGAACTTACCACACCGCCCGTTATAAATATGTATTTCGTCATCTTCTCTCACTCCACCGTCACGGACTTTGCCAGATTTCTTGGCTGGTCAACATCTTTACCCAAAAATTCAGCTATGTAATACGCCAAAAGCTGCAGAACAACAGCGTTCAAAGTTGGCGAGAGCATATCCGATACGTGCGGGATTTGGATGATGTCATCAAACAAACCCTGATGCGTTGAATTTTCAACATTTGTCACCGCGATAAGTTTTGCCTGACGCGCTTTGGCCTCCTGACAATTTGATAAAACCTTGTCATAAACAATGCCTTCGCTCAAAAACGCCAGAACGGGCATGCTCTCATCCAGCATCGCAATCGGACCATGCTTCAACTCGCCCGCGCTGTAACCGGTTGCATTGATGTATGAAATTTCTTTGAGTTTGAGCGCACCTTCAAGCGCCGACGGATAATTAATCCCACGCGCGATAAAAATAAAATTCTTGAAGTTTGAATATTTGCGCGCGATTTCGGCAATCGCTGTGCTGTTATTTAAAATCATCTCAACTTTTGCGGGCAGCTGTGAAAGTTCCGCCTTAATCACGGCGGCTTTTTCCGCATCTTTAGCAAGCAAAATTCCGAGCAGATACATGGCAATCAACTGCGCCATATAAGATTTTGTCGCCGCAACAGACACCTCAATACCCGCCTCAATCGGGAAAAGATTATCCGCAAGCCGCGCCATTGTTGAATCAGGTCTGTTTGTGACAATCAAAACTTTGGCGCCTTTTTCTTTAACCTGCTTTATCGCCGTTATTGTATCGGCTGTTTCACCGCTTTGCGAAATACCTATCACAAGCGTATTTTCATTAATAATCGTGCTGCGGTAGATAAACTCGCTCGACGCCTCAACATCAACGGGGATGCCGGCCAAATCTTCAATCACATATTTTCCGACAAGCGCCGCGTGCAGCGAGGTTCCGCAGGCAATGATTTGTATCCGGTCAAACTTTTTAAGCTGAAGCTCGGGACTTGCAGCTAATATGTTTCTAATCACATCGCTTTGCTCGTGGATTTCTTTTAGCATGTAATGTTTGTATCCCATTTTGGAAAGGGCTTGCGGCTCAAACGGCAGGTTTTCAACTTTGCTTGTAAGCAGATTGCCGGACGCATCATAAATTTTAATCTCATCGGCGCTGACAACCCCGATTTGGTTGTCGTCCAAATAAATCGCTGATTTTGTGTATTCAATAATCGCCGGGATATCGCTTGCGATATAGTTCTCGCCGTTGCCGACACCGAGCACAAGCGGCGCGTTTCTTTTCGCTACGACAATTGTGTCTTGAACATCGTTGTGCATAACACACAGCGCAAAAGCGCCTTTCAAACATTTTATTGAGTTAATAACAGCGGTTTTTAAATCTTTAACTTTTTCAAACTCGCGGGCAACGAGGTGGGCAATAACCTCTGTGTCGGTTTGGGATTTGAAAACGCAGCCGCAGCCGGTTAATTCGTCTTTTAACTCTTGAAAATTTTCAATAATACCGTTGTGAACCAGCACAAGGCTCCCGCAATTACAGCTGTGCGGATGTGCGTTGACCTCAGAAGCTCCGCCGTGGGTGGCCCATCTGATATGACCTATCCCTGAGCCGGCGGCGATATTTTCTGTCATAACGTTTTTGAGGTTGTGCAGTTTGCCGTTTGCCTTAAAAACTTTCATGCCGGACGGCAAATTCAATGCAATCCCCGCTGAATCGTAGCCTCTGTATTCCAGCTTTGAAAGCCCGTTTAAAAGTATTTCCGCCGTTGATTTTTTCCCGACATATCCTACTATTCCGCACATTTGTTTTTTGCCTTTCTTCTTCTATTTTAGTAAAACCAACACCCATAAGTCAAATTAAGATTATATAAAGCCCGTAAATAACAAAAGGATGTTGATGCTATAATGACAAAGGAAGTTGAAAATGTTTAGCGACAAACTTGGTGAAGAATGCGGGATTTTCGCAGGATATTCAAAAAACGGCGATATCGCGCCGCATATTAAAAACGGTCTTTTAAAACTGCAGCACCGCGGACAAGAAAGCGCCGGCATTGCAACAGGTGATTTTACACAAACACTGCACAAAAACAAAGGGCTTGTCACGGAGGTGTTTGACGACATTGCAATGAAAAAATTGACGGGCAAATTCGGAATCGGCCACGTTAGATATTCAACGCAAGGCGGCTCAAACCCTGTCAACGCGCAGCCTTTTTTGATTGATTGTGCAGGAGGGTGTGTTTCAATCGCACACAACGGCAACGTCAAAAAGGCGATGGAGATACGCGATGAGTTTGAAAAAAACGGTGGGGTGTTTGTCACAAGCTCAGACAGCGAGGTACTTTTAAGATGCGTTATTTCCGACCTTAAAAAACCGCCTGACCAATGGAGCTTTGAAGATATCGGCGGTTGCCTGAAAAAAGATTTTCCCGAGGGCGCCTATTCGCTTGTGTTTTGCCTGCCGAATAAAGTTGTTGCCTACCGCGACCCGTGCGGATACAGACCTTTGATGCTTTGTGAGGCCAAAGAGGGCTATTTTATTGCATCTGAGGATGCCGCGTTTGACTCGCTTGAGGTGATAAAAATCGTTGAAATCATGCCGGGCGAGGGTGTTGAAATCACGGAAACCGGTTGCGAGACTAAAAATTGGGCACAATGCGGCAGCGAAAGCAAATGTGTTTTTGAGCATATTTATTTTGCGGCGCCCGCTTCAACTATTTTTGGCAAAAATGTTTATCAGGTACGATTTGAGCTGGGTACAATTTTGGCAAAAGACGACAACATAAAACCGGATATTGTTGTGCCGGTTATGGAAAGCGGATTTACGGCGGCAATCGGTTACTCGCGTGAATCAGGCGTGCCGCTTGAAACCGGCTTGCTGTGCGACCTCTTGGCCGGGCGCTCTTTTATCCAGCCCACGCAGGAGGCAAGAGTGAATAAAGTCCGCGAAAAATTCACCCCCGTAAGGCCGGCGGTTGAAGGTAAGACAGTTGTGTTAATTGATGACAGTATTGTGCGCGGAACAACCTCAACTGCGATTATAAAAATGCTGCGCGCTGCCGGAGCGGGGCAAATTCACGTGCGGCTTTCAAGCCCGATGATTGTGAACACTTGCAGCTGGGGTGTGGATATTCCGACAAAATCGGAGCTGATTGCACACCGGTTTGGCACGGAAGAAGAAATCTCACGCGCGATTGGTGCAGACAGTGTCAGGTATTTAAACCCCGGCGACCTTAAAGCAGTTTTCGGCGAGAGCGGCTGGTGTTATAAATGTTTTATGGGTGACGGGTTTGTATATTAATAGGTTACAATTGCTTAATAATTCGGCAATATTTCTGTCATATTAATGTTTAAATTAATATATCAATAAGGAAAATTATGGGACAATTATTCAATTCAATCAGTGAGGTAAAAAAGAATTACCGCGTATACGACCAATGGGAACAAGCGCAGGCAGATGAAAAAGCGAAAAAGCAATATCTCGCCAAAAATTTGGACATCCCAAAAGATGAGGTTGAACTGACCAGACAAAAAGCCGAAACTGTAATCCGCGCGTCAGAAATGCTCGACAAGCGTTCGGAAAACAACTGCGAAGATATGGAGCAAGCCACAGGTATCGCAGCCGCACTTGCAGCGCTTGTCCCTTCTCTTGGTTCTGCGGCGGCCCAAGCGCATCTCATGATGAAAAGCGGAAATAAAAAGGCTATAGCCATAGCTCGAATTGTCGGGGCTGTCGGAACACTCGCCATTGGTATAGCGGCAATCCTTATAGGCAACTCAAAACAAAAAGAGGCCTCCCGCATAGGACGGTTTCAGGCAAAAGAGAACGAACTTAAAGACGTGAAAAACTTTGTTATGTACACGCCGGAACAAATCAAAGCCGCCGAAGAACGCGCAAAAGATGTCCCTGATGTAAAAGAGAAGAAAGAAAACATATTTTCTATTTTCTCAAATGTCGGACAAATATTCAAAGACAAAAAAGCTTATCTGGAACATCAAGCGCAAAAAGACCCCGAATTGATTGATAAATTGAAAAAAGAAAACTACACGCCCGAACAGCTCGCGCAAGGTGCAAAAGACTGCGAGCTGATAGTTGACACGGTGAAAGATATCAATATCAGAGCCGAAGAATACTCCGAGAATTTGGAAAACGTTTTTGACACAATGGAAATTTTCTCGTTTGTCGCGGCGGTGCCGATTGCGTTCGGGATAAACAAACTACTGAAAGCGTTCAAGGTTTCAAAGGCCATAGCGCCGATTGTTTCTTTCACGACAGGATTCTTGGCACCGATTGCGATTGCAATTTGGGGCACGCAAGAGCAAAAAGTTGCCTCGCGCATCGGACGATACCACGCACGGCAAGAGCTTTTGAAAGACCCTGCCGCGCTTATGCATTTTACCGATGAACAAAAAGCGCAAGCTCAAAACATCACAGCGCCAAAGCAAAAGAAAAATTTCTTTGCCAAACTCGGTGAGAATTTCAAATTCTTGGGCACATATTTCGGCGATAAAAAAGGTTGGAAAAAATACAACAACGAAACCCGCAAAACAAACGAAAAGGTTTTGGAAGAATTGAAAAAATCTGATATCTCCGATACGCAAATGCAAAATGCCAAACATACGCAAGAAAAATTATACCTCGCGTTTGATGAAGTCGATGAGATGTCGCAACGATACTCGGAAGATACCGAGGCTGCTACCGAAATAGCAAAACAAGTTGTAAGTTCCGCGTGGAGCATCGGCTCTTTGGCCGCGCTTGCGATGCTGCCTGTTATGTTTATGAAAGGTAAGCTTCCGATTGATAAAATTGTCAAAGGCATTGCAAATTTGAGTTTGGATAACAGCTCAAAAATACGCACACTTGTCAACGACGGTGCAAATATTTTAAAATCAAATCCAAATCTGCGGAAACAAGCATTGAAAGACCTTGGAAAGTTAAAATTTGACGCAATCAAAGAAAGTGATTTATTGAAGCCGGTCGTGTCCGGGCTTGGCGAAGAAGCCGTTAAAATTACCGCAACAGGTGATGTGGCCAAGGGGCTTGGACCACATTTCAAAAAAGGCTGGTTTGCAAAATGGGTAAGAAATCTGGTCGGTGAAGGTTTCAAATTAAAATCAAAAAAGGCGATGAGCCAGTTTACTGATAAAGGTATTCCGATACCGGACGCAATGTTGGAGAAAACCAAATTCAACTTCAACAATTACCCGACTATGTTTAAAACAGGNNTTCCACTGCTTGGCATAATCGTTGGTGTACCGTACGCGTTCAATGCGTGGCTAACAAACATCCAGAAAAAAGCGGGTAAAATCGGTATTATGAAAGCGATGTCCCAGTTGGATGACCCGAGAGTTTTCGTAGACGCTAACGTGCAACCTGCACAACCTGCGGCCGCGCAAAATCAAGCGCAAAATCAAGCGCAACCAACCGTGCCGGTATCGTCAACNNCAAACCTGCTGGCAAAATACAAAAAATGATAAAAAGCCGTTAAATTTCAAATCGCAATCGCGATTGCTTCAACTTCCACCAATGCATCTTTGGGCAGCCGTGCCGCCTCTACGGTGGAACGAGCGGGTTTATGCATAAAATATTTTGCATAAATTTCGTTGAATGCCGCAAAATCTTCCATATTTTTCAGATAACAAGTCGTTTTTATCACATGCGAACAATCACTGCCGGCAGCAATCAATACCGCTTTTAGGTTATCCAGCACCTGGGTAGCCTGCACCGCGATATCATTTTCGGCCATTTGCCCTGTCTCCGGCGAAAGCGCTATTTGACCGGAGGTGAAAATCATACCCGCATACTTAACGGCCTGTGAATACGGTCCTATCGCAGCTGGTGCCTGTTTTGTTGAAATCTGTTCCATACATTCTATTATACTACAACAACGATATTTGCAAGTTAGTTTATTTTTGATAAAATTATTAAATGAACATCCAAGATATAGAACAAGCCTCCCTGCGTTTGAAAACAGTTCTTCGCGAAACCCCTTTGGGGTACTCGCGGACTTTTTCTGAAATGTCCGGGAACGAGATTTATTTAAAATATGAGAACTTGCAAAAAACAGGCTCGTTCAAGATTCGCGGGGCATATAATAAAATTGCGGAATTGGCAGACACCGGCAAGACAAAAAATATTGTTGCCTGCTCGGCAGGAAACCACGCGCAAGGTGTTGCATTCGCCGCGTCACAATTGGACATGAATGCAGTGATTGTAATGCCTAAAACAACCCCCATCGCAAAAATAAAAGCCACCGAAGGTTATGGGGCAAAAGTTGTTCTGCACGGTAATTGTTACGATGATGCCTATCAAAAAGCCTTGGAAATCCAAAAAGAATTGGACGCTGAGCTTATCCACCCGTTTGATGACAGTTGTGTTATCGNNAGGGCAAGGGACTGTCGGACAGGAGATTTTAGCCTGCTTGCCAAACGTTGAGGTTGTGTTTGTGCCGGCCGGCGGCGGCGGGCTTTTAGCGGGGATCGCGTTTTACTTAAAAAATATCAACCCTGATATTAAAATTATCGGTGTCCAGGCCGAAGGTGCGCCTGCAATAAAACGCTCATTTGATGAAAAAAAACAGGTAACTTTGACATCGGTTTCAACTATCGCCGACGGGATAGCGGTAAAACGCTCCGGAAAAATAACCCAAAAAATCATTGATGAATATGTTGATGATGTAATAACCGTGAGCGATGCCGAGATTGGGGCGGCTATTTTGAATTTGCTTGAGCGCTGCAAGGTGATGGTAGAACCGGCCGGTGCCGTGTCTGTGGCTGCCGTTCTGGCTGACAAAGCTAATATAAAAAATAAACGTTGTGTATGTGTGCTTTCAGGCGGGAACATTGATGTGAGCTTTATTCACAGAATTATAGAGATGGGGCTTGTGACCAGAAACCGCAAACTAAAATTCCGTACGGTTATGAAAGATGTACCGGGGACTTTGGAGGAGTTCGCACGGATTATGTCAGACAATTATGCAAACATTGTTATGGTGCAATACGACCGGATGAGCGCAGACCTTGACCCGCAGGAGGTTATATTACATATCGCCTGCGAGGTCGCAGATAAAGAACACGGTGAAAAAGTTGTTGAAAGCTTGGAACATCAAGGTTATAAAGTGTTTATAGAGTAGCTGGCCGTGGGTTATATAAAGTCAATAAAAAAGAAAAGAGCCCGAAGGCTCTTTTCTTGCCTGAAATTATCAAACATCAGAAACTATTTAATGCTTCCCAAAGTTTGTTTTTGGCATGCGCTGTGCCTTTTGCATCAATATAGACCTGTTCATTTCCTTGCAAAGTCAACGGCAAAATCGCGCGAACCCTGCGGCCTAAATTCAGCGTATCCGTTCTTTCGGTAATTTTTTGTGCACCTTCACGTTTACGCTTGACCTCGATTATTGATGATTCATACACAATCGCAAAAGTTCTTGTTTCTGCATCGGTGCCCGATATGACTTTTTCGTTCACGCCGCCTTTATCGGTATATTCCGTCACACAAAATCTAGTGTAATAATGCCAGTGGAACACACAACATACAAAATATAGTGTAATAATGCCACTGGAACACATAACATACAAAATATACTGTAATAATGCCACTGGAACACANNCCTTTATCGGTATATTCCGTCACTGAATTACCGTCGTTTACAACTCTGGTCGTTGCTGTGGTAGAGTGACTCTTTGTGATTGAATTAACAGCCGTTTCGGTAACTGATTTTAGAGTAGAATATGAGAACCCGTAACTTGCATTAACTTTACCGCCCCAGCCGCCTTTGTCACCGGGAGTAAAACCAAACTCACCGCCGACATTAACTGTATGCTCCTGTCCGCTTTGGTTTACCACACATTTTTCTATTGTATTTGAAGTTGTTTCGGAAAAAGCCATGCTAATTACGCTTTCTCCGCCCGGCGGTAATGTTATAAACTCGGTGCCGCCGTCTTGTGAACTGTTTTTGGTGCTTACCACGACTTCTTTTAATGTGCCGAGGTTTGCGTAGAACATGCGCGCATCCTTGCGTGAAAACCATGTATCGCCTTTAAACTCAACTTCTGTGTTGATATCAGGGTCGACAGTCTCCGATTCCGTGCCGTTACGCTTGATTTTGCACCATGAAAAATACCAGTCATCAAGCAGGTTGTTGCTCAAACGCAGCCAAATTCTTGTCGGACGGCCGAGGTCTTGCCATTGGAAATGAAGCGTGTGCAGATTGTTGTTTTCAAACGCGTTGCCTCTTACTGCGTTGGACAAATTGATTTCACCTGTGGAAACTTCTTGTCCGTCCACTTCACCGTACACCGTGATATAGACATTGTTGTCCGTACCTGAACCGTGTTTGGTGCCGGTTTTGATTGATAATGTGTACTCAATTGTGTTTGCCATAATAATTTTCTCCTTTTTTTTAACAACAGTAATGTTGTTCTACAATCCTTACTTTATCTCGTTTAGCGCCGTCAAAACCTGTAATTAATTAGGACTTTTTTCACGAGTCATAAGAAACGGAAGTTCAAGTTCATCAAGTACATAATTTATATTCATAAGCTTGTTTGTTTCGTTTTCAACCATCCATTTTACAACCATATCAAACGCTATGNNTGGATTTTGATAAGACATATCCGGCTTTTTGCAAAATGTTTTCAATTTCAGCTATATTCATTTCAAGCGATAAAGCAAGCGCAAGAAGCGTTGCTTTTGTCGGAGTCCGGCCGGAAATAATAAGATAAAACATTCGCTCACTAACCTGTGCTTTTTCATAAATATCTTTGTGCGATTTGTGTGAATTGTTGACGATATTTTTGAAATACATCGTAAAATTTTCATCGGGATAAAAATAAAACCCTGCTTTGTTGGCAAGATTTTCTTTTTCGGTTTCGGATAAACAAAATATTTTGGCGGCACGGCAGATAATTTCCTGTTTAAAAATTTTTTGTCTGCGTGCTGTGCGGATTTGTTTCCCAGTATAAAACAAGTTGTTTTCGTATTCCGATAAGTTTGTAAACATCATCAAGGCAACATATGTTGTTTTCCTTTTGATAAACCGCTGCGAGATTTCTTAAACACGCGGTAAAACTTTCTTCAAGCACAATACCGCGTTTTGCGAGCCAATCGCAAGTTTTTTGATTGTTCATATATCCCCCCTTTTTTACCTTAAAATAGCATAACGTGATTTGTGCCACAATTAACAAAAAAGGTATGGATTTGTTGTAAACTGACACTCGTATTGAGATATTATTTTTTCATGTTAGTATTTAAACAATGAAGATTTTCACGCTTTCAAGCAACACTATAAAAGAGGGTTCGTTTTTGGAGAACGAACAAATTTTGAACGGTTTTGGCTGCATAGGCGAAAACATTTCACCCGACTTGCAATGGAGCGGCGCACCTGATGGGACAAAAAGTTATGCACTGATTATGCACGACCCGGACGCGCCTGTTGACGGGGGTTGGTATCATTGGGTTGTGGTAAATATTCCCGCCGGAAAGACGCGTCTTGAAAAGGGCGAAAAAATCCCTGCCGAAATGCTCGGGCAAACAACTTTTGATGAGCCCGGCTACGGCGGTGCGTGTCCGCCAATAGGACACGGCAGGCACAGATATATTTTTACTATTTATGCGCTTGATGTTGAAAAAATTGATACGGACGCGGACCTCGCACCTGCGCAGCTGGAAAAAATTATCGCGCCGCACACTTTGGCCAAAGCCTCAATCACGGCGTATTATGAACGGGTTGCGTCAAAATAATTAACTTCAAGTTTTT
>DBCX01000020.1 GCA_002293275.1 Cyanobacteria bacterium UBA947
TTTTCTTGATTTCCTATACCTTACCTTATCTGTCGGTATAGTTAAGGCGAAACTTCAATGGTTTGGCGCTTTTTAACTTATTTTGTTACAAAACTAAACATTCAGGATAAAACCGCTTTTATCAGCGTTTTGCAGCCTGTCACCTTCAATTTTTGCACGAAGGTTTTTAATGTATTTGTAAATGTAATCACGCGGAAGCTCCAACAAGTCCGCAATGTCTTTTGCATAAACAACTTTGCCGTTATTTTCAAGCAGAAAATCAAACACTTTTTGCTCACGGTCGGTCAGCGCTTTGTTGAACGCAAACTTACCTTTCAAGTCGCCGACATTTGCCGGTTTTTGAAGTGCAGGTTCGGCCTTTTTAGCAGGTTCGGGTTTTACAGCCGCAATCGGTGCGATACGTTTTTCCACAGCCATTGCGCGTTTTGCGATAGACTCCAACCGCTGCGCAGCAGGCGAATCATACATTACAACATCTGCCATATCTTTCGTAGGTTTTGTTTCCTCAACTTTTTTCCCCAATCTGGCCGCAAATTCTTCCAGCGTAATCTTCTCCAACGAACTTCTCCATTGTTTAACCTCTTCTTTGCTCAGATATTCAGACATTAAAAATTCTCCTCCATGACTACATGCCATATTCTAACATCAACCGCGCACGAAAAGTCAATATGTTACAAAATAATTTACAACGTAAATTTTTATTTCATTTCAAACGCGTCAACCTGAGCGTACGCTGTCGGCAAAATGAACGTCACAGCACCGCCTGCGGCCTTTTTGTCACCTTGCATGTGGTGCTGCATCTTATCTTGCGGCAGCGCCGGAATTGTTGGGAAATTGAATTTGTCCATCAAATCGTTTGCATACTGCGCATAAGATGCGCTGACCAAATTCTTTTCAAGCGCCAGTGAAAACGCATACCGCATCCCCGCAACAACAGCCTCACCGTGGGTGTATTTGTAATTGGTCTGTTTTTCAACGGCATGCCCGTACGTGTGCCCGAAGTTCAAAATCCGCCGCAGCCCGCTCTCTTTCTCGTCTTGCTCCACAACCGCGCTTTTTAAACTTATGCAAATTTTTATTATCCGCTTTAAAATTTCCTCATCACGCGCGTTAATTTTATCGGCATTTTCCCACAAAAAGCCCATAAAATCACCTTCCGCATCAATATTTTTTTCAATGAACGCGTATTTTACAACCTCGGCCAGCCCGGTTTTGTACTGGCGCTCATCAAGTGTTCTTAAAAAATTCAAATCTATCAAAACAGTCTTTGGCTGGTGAAACGCACCGACAAGGTTTTTGCCAAAGCGTGTGTTAATAGCTGTTTTGCCGCCAACGGAGCTGTCAACCATCGCCAGCAGCGTTGTTGGCACCTGAACCACATCAATCCCGCGCATATACGTTGCCGCCGCAAAACCCGCAATGTCGCCCGCAACCCCGCCTCCAATCGCCACAATCACATCCTTACGGCTCAATTTGGCAGCCGATGCCGCATCAAGAACTTTCTCCAATGTCTTGAAATTTTTTTCCTTTTCACCGTCTTTGAGTACAAACTTATGCTCAAAGCGCGGTTGATAGAGCTTGTCCACCTTTTGCGACACCACAACGAGCGGTTTTTGCCCGCGCGTGTGTTCTGCAATCTCGCACCAAATATTGTCCAACCCGATTTTAATCATCATCCACCTCCGCAATCAAATGCGCCCGCTCGTAGTTTGCCGCGCGTGCCGCGTAAAGCCCGTCCAAATCCGTCAGCGGCCGGTGTGATTTTTGGGCAACACGCGATTTTAAAACATCCAGCGGCGTTTTGAGGTAAATTACAAAGGCATTTTCCAGGAGCATTTTCCTTACCCTCTCATCTTGAAACCCGCCGCCGCCAAGTGCAATCACAAGATTTTTCGCCTGCATAACACGTTTGACCACATCGCTTTCAAGCTTGCGAAAATACTCCTCACCGTACTGTTCAAAAATTTGCGCAATCATTTTGCCGCCTTTTTCAATCTCCTCGTCAATATCAACAAATTCCCGTCCCAATTTTTTTGCCAACTCGCGCCCCACGGTCGTTTTGCCTGACGCGGGCATCCCGGTCAAAACTATATTAGCCATCAGCCTCTGACTCCTGCATAGTTTTTCTTAACCTCGTTAAGGCTGTCTCCGCCGAATTTCAACAACATCTCGTCGGCCAAAACGCAGGCTACACGCGCTTGTGCGACAACCGAGCACGCCTCAACCGCGCAGGTGTCGGAACGTTCCACAAATGCTTGCACCGGCTGTCCCGTTTTAGAATCCACCGTGTTCAAGGGTTTGCGCATCGTCGGAATCGGTTTCATAACACCTTTCACAACCAGCGGCTCGCCGTTAGTCATCCCGCCTTCAACGCCGCCTGCGTTGTTGGTTTTTCTGACGCCGCCCGCAAAAATCTCGTCGTGATATTCGCTGCCGTACATCCCGAGCGGGTTTGTGCCGATTTCAACAACCTTAACCGCGGGGATGCTCATCACCGCCTGCGCCAGCCGGCCGTCAATGGCTCTATCGGCGTGGACATAAGACCCCAGCCCCACCGGCAGCCCGGTATAGACCACCTCAAACTTGCCGCCGAGCGTGTCACCGGCTTCTTTTGCGGCATCAATCCGCTCTGTATCAATATCGGCGCTTACGCTGCCTGTTATGCCAAACTCTTTTAAAAACAGCTGTGCAACCGCGCCCACAGCGACTTCAATTGCTGTTTTACGGGCGCTTGCGCGCTCCAAAACATTTCTCAGGTCTTCGTGCCCGTACTTTACGCTACCCGCAAAATCCGCGTGCCCAGGCCGATATGCCGTGAACGGTGTCCCCTCGTTATCACGGTTCTTGTTCCCGATAACAATCGCAATCGGTGCTCCGGTAGTTTTGCCGCCTGCAACACCAGATGTTATTTTGACCGTATCGTTTTCAAGTTTCATCCTGCCGCCGCGGCCATACCCCTGCTGGCGCCGCGCCAGTTCACCGTTTATAAAATCCAAATCCAGCTCAAGCCCTGCGACCATCCCTTCAATAATCGCCGTCAGGCACTCCCCGTGGCTTTCACCGGCTGTTAAAACCCTCAACTTTTCCATAATTTACCCTACTAATTATCAGCGTATTTCAAAAATATTTGCTGTTTTGTCTGCATCAATTCTTCCACAATCAACCACTTGCCTTTGGCATCTTTTTGCCAAACCTGGTATGTTTTCAGCCTGTCAGGATCTGTGCCCGGCTGCCTTAACGCGCTCACCTTGTAGCCGTTAGCCACAGGCGTCACCTTCACGTCAGTGTATGTGTTTTTGTAACCTTTTATCTTCGCGGCAGCAGAGCTCAAATGCATCTGCCTGATATAAGTCTGCGTATCGGTCGTAGCATTCGCCGTTGAGCCGTCCGGTTTTATCACCTGACGGATAATTTTTGCGGTCGGTGAGTACATCTGTTCTACCGCGTCAGAATAATTGTTTGCGGCCTGAACATATTTATTAAATTGCGCCAGCGCGTCCTTTGCGTCATCCGCGAACACCGGCAGCGCCATAAAAGCCATTAATATCAACAGGATTTTCTTCATAATTATCTCCTTCGTTACCGATTGTATCATAATTTCACGGATTTGTCATTATACTATATAATGGTTTTTATGAGCATGCAGTTACTGTCCGAATATTTGGAATACTTGGAGGTGGAAAAGGGCCTGTCCGAAAACACGATTGATGCTTACCGGCGGGATTTGACCGCATTCATTGAGCGCTGCGATATCAGGAGTGCAAAACGCACCGATATAAACTCTTTTATCCGCCACTTACGCGAAACCGGCCGTGCACCGTCTAGCGTCACACGAAAAATCGCGTCCCTGCGCGGGTTCTTCAACTGGTTGTGTGCAAACGAGTATTGCAAAACCAACCCCGCACTCACGCTTGAACAGCCAAAGCTTCCCAAGCGGCTCCCAAAAGTTATGACGCGTCAAGAGATAGACACCATTTTAAACCAGGACACCGACGCCTATCACCGCGTGATTTTGGAGCTGCTTTACGGCTGCGGTTTGCGTGTGTCGGAGCTGGTCAACCTGAAAACCAACAACATAAATCTTGCCGGCCGTTACCTGCGCTGCACCGGAAAAGGCTCAAAAGAGCGCATTGTGCCGCTCGGCTCAAAAGCGCTCGCCGCCCTAAACGATTACATGTCCACCGCAAACGGCACCTTGCTTATCAACGCAACCCGGCAGGAAATCTACACCTTTATCCGCGCGCAGGGCGAAAAAATCAACAAACATATATCCCCGCACACGCTGCGCCACAGTTTTGCAACCCACCTGCTTGAAAACGGTGCCGACCTTCGCGTTGTCCAAGAACTGCTCGGCCACAGCGATGTGTCAACCACCCAGCTTTACACGCACATCAGCAAAAAACGGCTCAAAGAAGTCTATTTTAAGGTGAACTCATGACCGTATTTGTAACAGGTACCGGAAAAAATCCTCAAAAAACTCTTGTGACAACAGGGCTCGCGCTCACCACGCAAAGTCTTGGCTACCAAACGGCCTTCTACAAGCCGGTTTGCACCGGCGCAGCCGGCACACCGAAAGAAATCGCGCTTGTGAACAAATTTGACCCGCACATCCAAACCCGTGCCGGATACGCGTTCACCGAGGACCGCGACCCGTTTATGGCCGCCTTTGCCCAAAACGAAACCATCAACCCGCTCGAACTTTTAAACGATTACAAAAAAATCACCGCGGAAAATGAGCTTGTTTTTGTTGACGGCAATGACGGCCCGGCCACCCCCGTCGCGGAAAATTTTACCGAAGAAACGATGATAAAATGGTTCAATATCCCCGTTATTTTTGTTGTCCAAGCAGCAGACGCCGCAGCCGCAACCGATGTAATCAACGAGTCGCTCCGCCGCGAGGTAAAGACGCGCGGAATCATCTTGACGGGCTACGCGGAGCAATATAAATTCCTGCCCCAAACGCTTGAAAAAAACACTGCCCTGCCGGTTTTGGGTGTGCTGAACACGCTGCCAAACAACATCCGCGCCGCAGACCTTATCGCTGAAATAATTACGCGCGTCAACCTTGAAACCGCGCTAAATATGAAGATTGCCAAGTTGTGATTTCATTTTCACCGCCGGATGATAACCGGGTAAAATTTCCAAACAATCTGACAGCGCTTTTGATGCGGCGTCTTTATTGCCCAGCGCCATTTCCGTCTGCGCGATAATAAAATGCAGCTCCGGATCGTTGTAGAGCCGTTGTCTTGCACGCTCAATAAAAAACCGCGCCGGATCATAAAACTTGTTGGCCGACATAACGCGGGCCAAAAACTTGTAACTTTCCGGGTTCACCGTGAAGAAAAAATCCGCATAGCCTAAAATCTTTTCCACATATTCACCCTTTTTGTTGTCTATCAAAAACTGTAAATCAATCTCCAAAAAATTCCGCACCTGAAAATATGTCGGATTTTTATCACACCCGCCTTGCAACAGCTGCGTCAAAAACAGGCCCCATTTTGCTCTTGGCCCGTATTGCGCAACTGATTTAAACCTTCTTGCCGCGGCTTTCAAGTCATCTTTTATCAAATCCTTATACGCACGTTCTAAAACATTCATATCATTTGTTCGCAGCACCAAAATTTCCGAAATCCGGCATCATTGACTGCATCATTATCGCTTGAATCACCTGCGGGTCAATATTTTTTCCGTTCTGCTCCGATTGCATCATCATCATCGGAATCAAACTCATCGCAGCGTTGAAATTATTGTTGCCGTTATTGTTCCCGCCGCCCGTGAACATCTGCATCTGCTGCATTTGCTGCATCTGTTCCATCATCTGCGGGTCTTGCATGTAATTTGGCGCCATATTCACCGTAATACTCACACCCGAGTCCTTCAAAGTCTTAATCGCGTGCAAAATCTCCTCATCAGATGCCATCGCCAACCGGTCATCTCTGAAATTTTCGTTTATGAATTTGTCGGAATTCATACGTTTTTTAATGATTTCAAGTTCCTGGTTTTGTCTTTCACGATTAAGTTCCGTCAACCCGGAACTGTCCGAGGATCGGATAAACCTTGTTATTTTTTGCTCATCCTCTGTTTCAACGCAGCTTGACGCACCTAGAATACACTGCTTGGCCTCCTGCGCGTACCCGACAAATATTGAATTATTACTCAATGTTGCCGCTCTGTCCAAATATTCCATCGCGCTGTCTTTGTCATCAACCTTGGCAAACGCCAACCCCACATAATAGTTCGCAACCGGATGCTTGGGGTCCTTTATCAAAACTGATAACCCCTGCTGTAAGCATTCGGTGAAATTTCCGGCTTTATATTTGTATATCGCCTGTTCCACACTCGCCTTGGGATAAAACAGTGTCTTTGTGTCAACTTTTGGATTAATTTTTACATCAGTTTTGACCTCGGTTTTTTCGGCGCAAATCGCCGCAGGCACCAAAAGTAAAATAAATATCGCTAACAAACTAATCTTCTTCATAATTTAATTATATAATATCTGACAAAATTTAAACTGGTTCAAACAAATGATTTTCGCTTTTTATAAAGCACAATAAAAAACACAATAATCACCAGCGTCACCGCGATAATCACCCATTCAATATACTGCTTTATTGTCTGACCAAAAAGCATCAAAACCACACTCACAAGGAAAAACCTGCCGCCGCGTCCCAGAAAACTCATTAAAGTGAACGCCCCGACATTCATCCTCAAAATCCCGCTCGCGATAGTAAAAACCTTGTACGGAATCGGAGTGAATGCGGAGAAAAACACCGCCGCGCAGCCGTATTTGTTGTATAGGCACTCAACTTTTTCAAGCTGGTCATGGTGTTTGCGGAAAATGAAATTAAACGCCGGACGCCCGCCCCAATAACCTATCGCATACCCCACAAGCGCGCCCGCAACAGAACCTATCGTACACACAAGCGCATAGAACAGGGCCTTCTCCAGTTTTAGCAAATCCATCGTGATTAACAAAAAATCCGGCGGCGGTACCAAAAAAAAGCTTTCAATAAACGCGTTCAACGCAAGCCCCGGTACCCCCAGCGCCTGAAAAAAGTCGTTCATCTTTACAAAAATGTCATGCACAATTTTCATGATACAATAAACATATGGTTCGTGATATTAGTAAAGCGTTCGCAATGAATATGTTCTACAAGCGCACCGATATGGGCTGGACGCAAGAGGACATCGCAAAAGCTGTCGGGCTCTCGGCCTCAACCATCAGCTCCTACGAAAACAGCAAGGTCTGCCCTGATCTTATCACCGCAGAAAAAATTGCCGTCGCGCTCGGACTGCATCTGGCGGATATGTTGAAATAATTAAAAGAATTTTGACGGTGGAATATTTAGGAAATGTGCCAGCCTTAAAAGCATTTTTAAGCTGACATCTTCTTTTCTGTTTTCAATCCTGTTAATAAACTCCCTTGAACAGTCAACTTTTTCCGCCAAATATTCTTGTGAAATTTTCCGGGCTTCACGCGCGGATTTAATTTTTTTGCTTATTTTTGTCATGCAATCTATTTCAAATTTTTTATAATCCTCTTGCATAATTTTAATCTTATAGTTATAATAATAATTAATCAGTGAAGTTATACATCACTCATGGGAGGAATAATATGAAACAGAACAAAACAGGTTTTACACTTGCAGAGGTACTTATAACGTTGGGTATTCTCGGCGTTGTCGCGGCGCTGACGATGCCAAGCCTTGTTACAAATCACCAGAAAAAAGTTACCGTAACGCGGCTGCAAAGGTTTTATTCAAGCATGAACCAGGCGATAACCTTGTCTGCCGGCCACATGGGGATTGTTGACCTTTCCGGGTTTCCGTTTGCGCAGGCAGATACATCCGAAAGCATAGAATCTTGGTTTAAAGAATATTTGCAGCCGTATTTGAATACTTTGGATATTTCAGCTTCCGCCGTGTATTTTCCGGACGGCAGCGTTGTGGAGTTGGTTTATTACGGCCACGATTTCAATTATTATATTGACGCCAAAAAATATCAGAATAATACGGCAGTCAACGGTAAAGACAGATTTCAATTTGCGTTCTACCCGGATAATTCGGGATATGAAACGCAGGAGTTCCAGGATATGTTGGACCAATTGGGACGAGACCCGTTGCCGGAGATATTTGCGCGTATGCGCAATAACGGGATGGTACCATATATTGGTTCGACTTGGGACGGCACAAGAGAGCATCTGCCGCAGGTGGGTGGGCACGCCTACCTGATACAAGAAAACGGCTGGGAAATCCCCGATGACTACCCGATTAAGTTTTAAATAAAAAAGATTGCGCATCAAGTGCGCGGCGAACTAAGCGGGCATTAAATATCAACCAACCACCCTATCATCGCTTTTTCTTCGCCAAAATCCAGCTCCAAATATTTTGTCGCCTCGTTGTTGAGCAAAAATTTCCGGCTTAAATTGAACGAAACAGGCTCTTGTTCAATCCCTGTCGCAGCCCATCTGTCACCGCACAAAATATTTTTTTCCGGGTCAAAAACGTTTGAGTAATTCAGCCCCTCGTGGATGCAGCTTGGCACGCGCAGCTTTCCGTTCGCATCGTAAAACGCCAGCCCGTGCGTGCGGCAAATCAACCCCCTGAAATCATACACGCTGCACTTGTCATCAACCAAAAACGGGCACTCGTGCATAAAACTTTCTTCCTTGTTTGCGGTGGCATACCGCTCTTTTAGCTCATTGATTTTCGCCAAAACTTTCAGCTTTGTTTCTGTCGGCAGCTGGTGAAACCCGAGCATTAAATACTGCATCTCAACCTGCGTAAACGGATACTCCCCGGTTTTGCAACAAGCGGAACAACCCTCCTTGCAAAAAATATACGGTTTTTGGTTCTCAAAAAAACCGTCAATCTTTTTTTGGATGGTATACAAATATTCCACGTATTTGGTTAACATGCAAAATTGCCCCTTTCTTTTGCCTCTTTACCCCTAATCATCCTCTTCTTCGCCTTTTTTATTTTTAAATTTTAACACAAAAACATCCCCTTTTTCCAGCTCCAAATCTTCGCCCTTGTTGGCATACGACAACGGGGTACTTTCATAGAGCGCTTGTGCACCTGATTTTAGGCGGTTGCCTTCCTCGTTTTTTGCAACACCTTCTATCGTTGCCGCAGCATACGAAAACCCGCTAAAAATCAACTGGTTTGCCGCGCTCAATGCAGCAGATTTGGCTAACTTGCTCTTGTCAAGCGCTTTTCCATATTTTGCATAATATTGTTTTTTGATATAAATTTTCTTGCCGTCACAATCTATGTAATACTGCGGGACGAACGAAAACCCGGCATCGCGTTTCAAACGTTTCGGGTCACGGATGTCAAAAACAAGCCCCGTCATTGCCATTCCGCATGGTGCAACCAATTCTTCGTCAACATAAAAATCCTCTAACAGCCCGACCGTTAAAGTTTTTGACGGTTCAAGCGTTGAAAAGCTCTGCAATGCCTGCACTTCAACCTTCTGTGCAAAAACCGGTGCACCAATCAATACAATTAGTAACAATAATAATTTTTTCATTTTAATACTCCTTTTAAGTAGTGTCCCGTAAAAGATTGTTCGCATTTTGCGATTTGCTGCGGCGTGCCTTGCGCGATGATTTGACCGCCTTTATCGCCGCCTTCTGGCCCAAGGTCAATGATATTGTCCGCAACCTTAATCAAATCAAGATTGTGCTCAATAACCAAGATCGTATTGCCTTGGTCCGCTAGGGTTTGCAGGATTTTGATAAGTTTGTCCAAATCCGCCCAGTGCAGCCCGACCGACGGTTCATCAAGCAGGTAAAGCGTTTTACCCGTCGCGCGCTTATTGAGTTCCGACGCGAGCTTAATCCGCTGCGCCTCGCCGCCAGAGAGCGTTGTCGCGCTCTGCCCGAGTTTGATATACTCCAACCCCACATCGTTGAGCGTTTGCAGCTTGTTTTTTATCGCCGGAATCGCATCAAAAAACTCCAACGCCTCTTTAACGCTCATATCAAGCACATCGGAGATATTTTTGCCCTTGTATTTGACCTCCAAAGTCTCACGGTTGTAACGTTTGCCCTTGCACACGTCGCATTTGACGTAAACATCCGATAAAAAGTTCATCTCAATCTTGATAAGCCCGTCCCCTTTGCAAGCTTCGCACCGTCCGCCTTTCACGTTGAAGCTGAAGCGCCCCGGCTTGTAACCGCGCACTTTTGCCTCGTTTGTTTTGGCGTACAAATCGCGGATATGCGTGAAAACATCCGTATAAGTCGCCGGGTTTGACCGCGGCGTGCGCCCAATCGGCGCCTGGTCAATATCAATAATTTTATCAATATTTTCAAACCCTGAAATCTGCTCCACACCCTGCGGTTTGGGCTTGTTGCCGCGAAG
>DBCX01000036.1:0-31139 GCA_002293275.1 Cyanobacteria bacterium UBA947
TACACCCGCGGTTATACCGCCGAATATGTCCCCTCTCACGTGTTTTGCAATACTTCCCATTACTAAAACTTACCACCAACTTGCTCTTTTTGCAACTTTTGTGTTAAAAATATTATATGAATAAGTTTTTAAGAGCGCTCACGGTTTTGATAATATTTTTTGCGGCAAATGCGCCGGCGCACGCGGCTGATTTGGACAAGGCCTACAAAAAACAAATCCTGAAAGACGCCGGATTGCCGGCCGCCGACCTCAAAGCCCTGACCCCTGTTGTAGGCCCTGCGGAACTGGCAAAAATTATAAAAAAATACGACGAGTCCGCCGCGAACTACACCGTTGACAAGGAAGGTGTCCTCAAAGCCAATCTGCACCTGCACACAATTTATTCCGACGGCACCTTGAATGTTGAACAGGTGCTAAATCAGGCGCTGAACGAGTCGTTCGCCCGCCGGCCGGTTATTATCGCGTTCACCGACCACAACAACATCGGGCAGGATAAAGAAATTATTGATATCCTGATCAAAGACCCCGAAAAATACAAATCGCTTAAAATAATTCTCGGTATTGAAATCTACACGCTCGGCACAAATTTCAAAAATACGCATACCCCCGTTGATATCCACATGCTTGCCTGGGTGATAAACCCTTATGACAAGGTGCTTGAAGAGGCTTTCACCGTTGCGCAAAAAGACCCCAACAATCCCAACAACTGGCAGTATCGCACCTTTGAGGACGCAATCAAGCTGATAAACAACCAGCAGTACGGGTTTATCGGTATAGCTCACCCGATGCGCGAGCTTGAAAAAAGCATGGCACCGGAGAATTTTAACGATTTTATTGCCGAAGAATTTGCGCTCTACAGCACGCTTTCAAAAAAAGACGTTAAATTTGCCGAGGTTTATTACAAGCCCGGCCGGCTCTACGACGAGCATAACGCGTTCCACAAATTCATAAATGAAATCGCCGTCAAAAATAATATCACTCGCACAGGCAGCTACGATACGCACGGACTCAGTATCTTCGCCCCTTAACCTTGCAAAGTACATGCTCTAATTCCAGCGCGCCGGTGTGGTTCGTTTTGACCTGCCGGCACTCAATGTTGTCCACGTCAACGTACGGCCTGAACGGCTCAAAACTCAACGGGTACCTGAATTTTGTTACGTTCAGCAAATAAACCTGCTCGTCTTTTGCCCAGCTNNCAGCTGAACGCCTTAATCAGCTCTTCTGTCTTGTCGTTGAACTTGAACGGATAAGCCTCCTGTGCCGGTTTTATCCCGAAAAACCGGGCTCTGGGGTTTTGGAACACCGCCCAAACCGCCGTCGGATAAGTTCCCGCCGTCAGCACAACCGCGTTATCCGGCAGCTGCAAATCCTCAAAATACACCGGCTCATACTTTGTCGTCCTGTGATAGTCGCTGTAATGGGTCGTGGAAAGCAGCACCACCGCCAGCGCCAAGAGAATCCATTTTGGCTTGTCCGTCAAGTAGAGCACCGCCGCCAAAATAATCACGCCCGACAGCAGGCAAACCGGCATGTAATAGCGCACCAGCGAAAACATCCACAACCACACCAAATACGACACCGCCGCAAACAACACAACAAAATGCAGCCGGTTTTTGTCAAAGAATTTGGTTTTGAACGGCCGTTTTATCGCCTCGCACCCGATTATGACAAGCGCTGCAATGTACGTTAGCAAATACCGAAAATCCACAAACAAACCCTCAATATAAACCGGCTGGCTGCCTGACGGATTGTTCCAGAAAAACGGATAAAACAGCCATTGGAAAAGAGTTTGCGGCTTGCCCCTGTCATCTGTGAAACTCATCTGCAGCGCCAGATCGGATTTGAAAAAATCGTTAAAATACGGGAAAAACGGGTTTTTGAAGAACTTCCACAAGACCACCATCCAGTACCCGCCCGTTAACGTGAACCCCAGCGCAAGCGCCGCCGCTGTTACACCCAAAATTTTCCACGGCGACTCAAACCGTTTGGCCATCAGGCACAGCGTCAAAAAATACGTTAGTGCAAAAACGCCCGCGGTGAGTTTCAACCCCGTGCCGAGCCCGAGCAAAAGCCCCGCCGCAAACAGCAGCCGCGTGCGTTTGACACCGTCGCCGGAAAACAAATATTTGACCGCCAAAAATACCGCTCCCAGCACAAAAACCGCAACCGCGTTATCGCCCATCGTGCTGCCCGCCTGCGCAACCGTCAGCGCGCCCGTCATCGCTATCACCGTGCAGAAAACCACGAACACCGGTTTGCCCTTAAAAATTACATCGGATATTTTGTACACCAAAAATCCCGCCAGCCCGTAGGATTGCCCGAGCAAAAACGTTATCAAAACCGGATGCGCGCCAAGATGTTTTATCATCAGATAATACGGCAGGTCAATGAGCGGGTTTATGTATGTCTGAACGCCCGCCGGGAACGCGTCAAATCCCAATTTGCCGTTCAAAAACGCAAACGGCCCGTACAAATGGTAGTTTGCCCAGTCCCAGGAATGGTCAAACCCTTGCCAGACGCTCACCGCGCCCGCAACCAAAAGACATAACACCAGTACAACAAAATCTTTTTTCATTAAATATTATTGTACCACGATTTTGCGCGGGCCATGTTACAATCTGTTAACATGGTAACAAAAAAATATTTTCACCGAACTTAAAGCAGGACATGGAGGAAGTAAGATGAGAATAAATAAAGTAGAGTACAATTACCCCGGCGCCGTGTCACAACAGTCACAGGCTAAATCAAACCCAATCGCGGCGACGCAAACGCTAACAGGACTTGCCGCCCCGTCATATCAACACTTTCAAGGATACAATTATCAGACGTTTACCGGCGGCGGTTCAAATAACAAAATAAAATTCATCAACGATAATCTCAACGGGCAGGGCGAAGAGCTGATGAAAGCGGCGACCTCTCTTGCGAAAAAACACAATAACTCCCAAATAACCCAGTATCACATGCTCTCTGCGGTGCTAAGTCAGGTTAACAAATATATTGATGACCTTGATTCCGGCAAAAAAACCTACAAAGAAGGCGATGATTTCAACCCACTGGTAACACAGTTTGAAATAAATATAACCAAGGATATGTTCAAAGACAAAGATCAGCGAAAAGCCGTCAAACCCGTCATTGAAAAAACAATCGCGGATTTGGACAAGATAATGGAGCAGATGCCTAAGTCTAAACTACCTTTCGCAACCAAGCCTGCATTTGAAAAGCAGTTTGTAAACGATATATATCAAGAGGCAACCGAGTCGGCCGTGCCAACAGAGGACACGGACGGCGCTACTGCCCCGCCTGTGACAGTTTCTCCGGATAGCTTGATGAGGGCAACAATGTTTACTCAAAACCAAAAATTCTTTGAAGAGACGTCAGATCCGTTTATCATGGCGCTCAAAGACGCGACATATCTTGACAAAACACCGGTTGAGGAAAAAACCCACCTGTCGTTCTATGATGGCAAGGCGGAAAATATTTGGAAAAACCTTGCAGTCGGCACAAACTCCGTTATCCTCTACGACAAAGGTGTCAACCCCAAACACCTGGTTAACAGCGTGCTGACTGTTTTTGACAAAAATCCTGACGGGTTCAAAAACCTCAAAAAAGATAACACCGAAATCCTTAACATAAAATTTGACGAGTGTTTTGATATGGACTATATTGAGTCAAAGATGCGTGATTTTGCCAAAAACAAGGACAAAAACTACATCATCATCACCACAACTATGGACAAGGCTAACGATGTGACAAACCTTTACAAATACAGAGTAGAAAAGCTCAAAGAGACGCCCGAGAACGTCAAGTTCATCATGATGGCCGACAAGGATAAATACTACTCCGAGTGCGACTCGGCCGTGAAGGAATACTACACTGATTTTGCCGAGGTGACTGTGCCTGTTATGAACATGCAGCAGGCTAAAAAAGCATTTGAGCAGCAGCCAAAGCTTATGGAAAAAATTAAAAAACCGTTCACAAAAGCTGCCGTTGACAAATGTGTTGAGGTATCATCAGTGCTGCCGGGCAACTATCCGGAAAAAGCTTTGAATACAATGAAATTGGTCGCGGCATACTGCGTTGACAAAGATAAAATAACACCGGAAGACGTTTCAAAATACGTTAGCGAAGCAGCGGAAAGGTTCAAAAAAGTTGATAACAACAACTCCGTTAAGACCGTTCTTGATACGGGAATCACGTTAAAAGATATGATTGGCGCGCCTTCGACAAAAAAAGAGGCCCAATCAATAGTTGACCGGATTAAGCGTAACTCTCACGGGACCAACGGTTACATTGTTTATTCACAGGACTGTTCTGTCGGCGCCGGCAGAAAATATACCGCAAAAACCATCGCGGGCGAAGCAAAAGTTCCGTATGTTGAAATCAACGCCGTTGATTTCGGGACGGAAAAAGTCAGCTTGTTTGATGATTCCAGCATGACGCCGGAAGCTTCAATGAAGAAACTATTCTCACAAATTAAAGCTCAGGCCGAAACCAACCCGCACAAGTCAGCCGTGTTGTTTATAGAAAACTTCATTTATTTTTCTGTCGGGGAGATGGTTTCTGAATACCACGAAAAAGCTATGTCGCAGTTGATTCGCGAAATGAACCAGGCGGATGAGCAAGGGTTCAACATAGCGGTAATCGGTTCTACAAACGATCCTACTTTGGTCGGGGAGGCTGCGGCAAAATCGCTTAAATTTAATAACCTTATAATGGTCGATGCACCGGGGTACTACAAAGAGCTGCGTTCTGAAATCCTTGAATTTAACATCAAAAAGCAAGGCATCAAACTGGCAGGTAAAGACGATGCGCAGAAAAAAGAGGTTCTTGATTTTGTCGCGCAAATAACGGAATATTTCCCTCACGTTTACATACTGGGCTTGCTTGATAAGGCAAAGAATGTCGCAAAAGAACGCGGACACAAAGCTATTGATAAGGCGGATTTCACAGAGGCCTATTTGCAATTGACAACCGGCCGGCCTGCACCGAGTGAGGACACAGTCGACAGAACAAAGATTGTCACATCACACGAATGCGGCCATGCGTTGAACCTTGTTGTTATGCAGAACTTGATGAAAAATTACGGAAAACCTTGGCATATCGGCAACAAAGTAAACTTCATCACCCTTGACCCAAGAGGCGATTACGGCGGTGCGGTATACGACGGCAGAAACGGTAACAATGAACACTCATTTGAAGTAACGTTTGCTGATTTGGTCTGCTGCTTTGGCGGAACATCGTGCGAAAACAAATTCTACGGCATAGACGGAAGCTGGGGAATTACTCAGGATATGGCTCAGGCGACAAATTCTGCAACTATGGCGAGTGCAATAATGGGGCAAGGCGCCTTCTTTGGTAAAAAATCGCTTAACGGTGCAGAGTTTATGGGTGATGATGACAAAGAAAGAATCAACGCCGATATCCGCACGCTGCTTATCAACGCGCAAACAGCATCGGATTTGATAACAGATACCTATTCCGATTTTATTAAGGAATGGACCGACAAGCACCACAGTAAAGTCGGTACGGGTGAATGTCTGATTCTTGGCGAAGATTTTGAAAAAGAGCTTGCCGACTGGACGGCAAAACAACCTGCGCAAAAACAGGCGGAGTTTGCCGCAGCCGATGAAATGCTGCTGGATATCATCAAAGCAGCCAAAGCCGGCAAAATCGTTATGTAATTTCGCGTATTTTGTGCGATAATGTCAGCTATGGACTTACGTAACCTTGCATATCTTGGCGATGCGGTCTGGGAACTGCACGTCAGAGAAATTACGACAAAAACCGATTTGAAATCGCAGCAGCTGCACAAACTCACGACCGATAAAGTCAACGCGCAGTTTCAAAGCGGTTTGCTCGCGGTGCTTGATGAAATTTTGACGCCCGAGGAGGCTGATATTGCGCGCCGCGCGCGCAACCTGCCAATTCCCGCGGGCAGAAAAAATATTCAAGCCCAATACCGGCAGGCAACCGCGTTTGAGGCGCTTATCGGCTGGTGGCACGTGAACGACAAAGCGCGCCTTGAAGCCATAAAAGAGTTTTTAAGTAAATATTTGTAAACAAACTGCCGGAATTAATAAAGTTTGCCCCAAAACATGTCGTCCAACATGGAAAGTATTTATAAGGGGACATTCCATGGCAAATATAGGTAGAAATCAAGAAATTAAAATCGGCGATCAAACTTACAATTGGCAAAATAGTAAAGTGCTGATTGACTCGCAAGCGCTTCAAACTATTTTTGGCGGCGTGCAAACAAAGGGCGCGGAGAAGCTCTTGAAAGATATAGATGGCGAGGGCAGCTTGTTTGGCCGCGATAACAGTCTTGATGCCGATGAAGCAGCCAAAATTTTGAAGTTAGGTAAGAACGCGACAGCGGAAGACAAGCAAGACGCGCTTACTAAACTTACCAACCTTGTGCAGCTGCAAACCAAAGGGTTTTATGACGACAACGAGGGGCTAAGACGCTACGCCGACGGGTCTGCTGCCACGCCAACAACACTTGAGGACGGACGCGTAAAGTATGAACACAGAAGCGCCAACGGTACTCTTTTGAAAACAAGATTTGTTAACGATCTTGGCAGCGGAAGATTTAATATTGAAGAAACCGACGCCGAAGGTAAAGTAACGGTGGAGTCAAACGGCGTCCAAATAGGTGATGCAGACCCCAGAGAGTTTGATATAAAAACCGCCGCAAAACGTGCGGAAATCCAAGAGCAAGGCGTTGCCAACCAAAATCGTGACATAGGCGAGACAGTTACGGACGTCACAATAAAAGACGGTGTGACAACAACAATCGTCGCAAAACAAGGTCCGAACGGAACAACCGGCGAATTTATCGAAAAGAAGGTCGAAGACGGCGACAAAACGACGGTTGAAAAACCTGTGACCGAGCGATTTAACGAAAAAGTTACGACTGTCGGCACCGGCGAGTATGCAGACGTGACAACAGAAATTCTTGACAAGGCTGATCAGGACAACGAGTTTGTGACTTACAAAAAGGATCCTGACGGCGAGATAAAAGCTGAAATAACGAATGAAACGAAACAATTTTTTGTTGATAATTTACCGGGAAATGACCGGTTGAAAACACTGTTGACCGTGGATTCTTTTGACGCCACTCCGCAACAACGCTATGCCAAGGATTTTATTGACAGAAATGAAAACTCAACGCTGGAAATTAAGCCAACAGGTAATGTCGAAAGACAAGATGCAACGGATGAGATTGGCCGTGTGGTCAAAAGCCAGATGTACGGATACGAGGGCGATAGGCTCAAAACTGTTGATTCCAGTACCGGTATTGATGAAAAATTGAACGACCAGGTGACGGTTACTTTTAATGCAGTCGGTAATGAAGAGTCCAGACGCGTAATCCACTTTAACAAGGAAACAAATACTTTAAACGATACCATAGGCCATGCTGTAACAAGCAACGGCGGTAACAGAATACAGACTTTTGGCCCGGGCACCGTAGCCGCGGATGAAATCGGCAAGCCGATAACTGATGTTGAAGATGCCAAGCCGGTTCGCGATACTAATATCAAAAATCGTGACGCTGACCGCAACCCGACAGAGGCACGGGTTACCGAGTATGACGAAGCCGGCAACAGAACGGTTACGGCGTACAGCACCGCAGCTGATGCAGTGACAGTGGGCGAAATCAAATATGACGGCAAAACCCCGACAGAAGCAGTGTTTAATAAATACGCGCCGGATACCAAGCTCACATTAAACACAAGCACAGACCCGATCGCAGGTACGGGCAAGATAATTTTACCTGAGGACGCAGAGCCTGTTGATACGATACTCGTCAAAGCCGACGGCACCGACGCTGTTGTCACGCGCGAGATAAACGGTTACACAATCACCGATACCAGAGAGGGGTTTGATTTTAATGACCTGAACTCCGGCAACTCAAAGACAAAAATTTATGCCAAAGATAGTGCCGACCCTATAACAATGACGTTTAAAGACGGTGAGGTGTCATCTGTTAAAGTTGGCGAAACAACTTATACTTTTGCAGACGGTATAAAAGAAGCCGAGCTTGGCAACACAACCGACGGGTTTAATCCTTCAAGCTGGAAGTTCACCACAAAAACCGAAGACGGCGTGACAACAACTCGCCAGTACCTGCGAAACGAAAACTACAAAGAGCAAGTGGGCAATAACGACCCTGTCTGGTATACCCCTGCCGGAGAAGAGATAAACCTCCCGGGGGAGTAGAGGCCCTTAATACACAACTCGCCGAAGAGTTAAGGGCTAACGACAGGGCACAATCATCAAGCGCACCGCCGCCTGACGGCGTGCCAAAACCCGGCATAACCCGCAATGCGGACGGTACCATCACAGAGGTTTCCACAAAAGATCTCGGCGACAGAGTTGAGGTTACCATCACAACCACCACCCCGGGCAGCCACAGGTCAGGCTCAAGCTACAGTCAGGCAGGCATGGGCTACAGTCCGCTGGGAATGGGCGGCGGTATGATGTTCAACCCGTTTATGATGAACATGTTCAACCCGATGATGTTTAACCCGATGATGATGTGCATGCCGGGGCTCGGCGGCGGTTATTTTGACTCCTGCTGCGGCGGCTTTGGCGGCGGTTACGGCGGTGGCGGCGGGATGCCGAACGGCACAGGTCTGTTCCTTGGCGGCGCACTTGCAGCGCTCGGCGGCGGACTTATCGTGAACAACGCCGAGACCAAATTCGGTAAAGTCTTTGGCGGCGTCCTGCTCGGTGCAGGCGCGATAACCGGCACAGTCGGACTTGGTAAAATGATTTTCACATAAGTTTAAGGCGCACACCCGGTGTCGTCCGCATCAATTTTCCCGTCAAAATCGTTGTCAACCCCGTCCTCGCACGACCCGATTGACCACTTGCTCTCCGCGCGCGGGTTTGTCTTTAAATACCTGTCCGGAATCTTTGCCCACAAATACTCAAAATACCCGCGGTAAAACCCTGCCAGAGCAGCATCTTCCAATATTACAACATTCTCATCGTTAATCCGCTCACCGCTGTAAGAAAAATTCATTGACCCGACCCCAATAAATCTATCATCAATAATCACGCTTTTTGAATGCATTTTCCCCGCGTAGTTTTCCGCCTTGACTTCCACACCCGCCTGTCGCAGCGCCTCGGTCTTTGAGCCCGGCCCGAGCGGGTTTACCGCATCGATTATCACCTTGACGTCGACCCCGCGCGCCTTTGCCCTAATCAAACTTTGCGCAAACCCTTCGTGTGTCACAATAAACGCCGGCACATAAACATACTCCCTTGCCGAATCAATCAGCGGCACAAGATGGCCCGCCACAATTGTATCGTTTGGCGAAAAATAAACCCCGGCTCCGCTTTGCGCCGCAGCACCCGTGTAAAGACGCTCAAACTCAGACGTAAACCGCACCGCCGTGTCCGTGCAATTAATCACAACAACACTGTTCGCGTTGAACCCCGAAAACCCCGTCGCAGTGAAGTTCATAGAGCCGGTGAAAACCTTCTGCCCGTCAAAAATCGCAAATTTGTTGTGCATAAGTTTGCCCGGGGCACGCGCGCTGACACGGTTTTCAATCAACGCGGCAAGATGCGCCGTGCCCGGGTAATACGGCTGCTCGTCGTAAACCAGCCTGATTTTCACCCCGCGCTCTGTTGCGTTTTTAATTGCATCAGTCACCGCAGGCACATCATCCCACCCGAAAACCGCCATATCAATTGTTTGCTTTGCATTGTCCACCAGCGACACAAACTCGCGGCAAACCTGCGCCCCGCAGCCGTTGTCAGGTTTTAGTACCTTAGTGAAGTCTGTCAAAATCAGCCTGACCTTCCCGCTTTCAAACGTCAGCGGGTAGGATTGCGGCGCAGGTTTCGGTTTCGCAGCCGGTTTTGGCGCCGATTTTTGTTTTTGCGCAGGTTGTTTTTTTGGCGCAATTTTTTTTGGCGGCTCGGGTTGTACCGGCGGCACGACCGTTTTCGGCTCAACCACATTTGCCGGCGGCCGGCTTATCTCAAACGCTGCAAACCCCAGAAAAACCAAAATTATTCCAAGTATTAAACCCTTATTTTGCAAAATTTGTTATCTCAAATCCCATCTGTTTGATTTTTTGTTCAAGCTCTTTGCTCTGTGTCAGCCGAAACTCGGCGCTGCCGCCTTGAAGCGCGCGCGGATGGATGATACCCTCAACTATCCCGTCCCCTTCTATCGCGCGAAGCCCGTACTCAACAGTCTTTTCGTCCATCATACCCGTGTAGCCCACCCCGATTATATAATCGTTTGTTTTCAGATCGCCCAACTCTTTCCGGTTTTGACGCGTAAAATGGTTCAAAAGCCCGACTTTAACAAGGTTCACAGGACTCACCCGTCCCGGCACAAAATACAGCTCCTCATACTGCGTGCGCACAAACGGTATCTCGTATTCGCGTGCGAGTTTTACAGCCAGCTTAAAAACCCGCGGAATCGCGTGCACATGAACGTGCGAGTCCAAATGGCTCACCTGCGTATGTTTTAGAATCTTTTCTATCTGCGCGCGAAACTCTTTTTCCGTCTCGTTTATGTCCGCCGTGAACATCTGCAAAAAACTCTTCGCCGAAGTGCCCGTCAACATTTTGCCCTCAATAATATTAAGATGCGCCCCGACGCTCAGCCCCGGGCACTCGGGCAAAATCTCGTGCACCGCAGCACCAAACTCTTTTCCGTTTGCAACAAGGCTCGCGCTTTTTAAAAACCCGTAGTTATAACCGTTCAAAACCGCCTTGTTATGCGATTTGGACATCCCGAAGTCGTCAGCGTTCAATATAAACTTTTTCATGGTACAATTGTAGCATGAAAAATCCTGTACTTGCGATTATCATACCGTGTTTTAATGAGGAATTAAGCGTCAAACCGGCGGCCGAAACGCTTTTGGCGCTGCTTGACGGCATGGTTAAAAAGGGCAAAATCAGCAAAAAAAGTTTTCTCTATTTTGTTGACGACGGTTCGTGCGACAAGACCTGGGAAATTGTTGAAAAACTCCACAAAAAAAACCCGCAGGTTAAAGGGATGCGTTTTGTTCGGAACTTTGGCAACCAAAAGGCGCTGATAGCCGGGCTTGAAGGCTCGCGTGAACTCGGATGCGACTGCGCCGTCTCAATTGACGCGGATTTGCAGCAGGACGAGCGCGCGATAGAAAAATTTGTTGATCAATACCTGAAGGGCGCCGATATTGTCGCAGGTATCCGCAAAAGCCGCAACACCGACGGCCTTATTAAAAAATGGTCCGCGCTCGCGTTCTACAAGATAATGAACCTTTTAGGCGTGAAAATTCCGCCTAACCACTCGGATTTCCGGCTTGTCAGCCGCCGCGCCCTTGATATTATGAGCCAGTACGGCGAAAAATACCTGTTTCTGCGCGGGTTCTTTAACGAGGTCGGCCTAAAAACAGCCTATGTCTATTTTGACGTAAAACCTCGGCTCTACGGCGATACCAAGTTTAATTTTATGACGCTGACCGCAATGGCGCTCAACGGTATAACCTCATACAGCGTCGTTCCTCTGCGCATAATCACGGCACTCGGATTCCTAATGGCGTTTTTTGGGTTTGGTGTCGGCGTCTGGACGGTTTTTGAGAAAATATTTTTTGATGAAAGCCCGAACGGGTTTGCGACCGCGATTATTCTCTCAAGCCTTTTTGTCGGCATCCAACTGTTTTGCCTCGGTGTAATCGGCGAGTATATCGGCCAAATTTACCGCGAGGTCAAAGGCCGCCCGCGGTATCTTAAAGATACTGACTTGAAATAGTTAACTAAACACCAAAACCCGATGTCTTGGTTTTCTTTTGCTTACTTTTCTTTTTCCTAAAAGAAAAGTAAGTAAGTGCCGTGCCGCTGCTAACTCATACCCGCAAGTGACGTCTTAGTGCTGCTGTGTTTCCACCCTGACACGGTTCAACGGCTCACGCCATGAAACAACGACACGACATAATCATTCTACCACAAATTAATCGTTCAGGTAATGTAAAACTTTTCCAACAGTCGTATTATTTTAGCATAGACTCTGGAAAGGACAAAAATGATTAATAAAAAATTAGAAAGTGCATTAAATGAACAAATTAACAAGGAATTTTATTCGGCTTACTTATATCTTGCTATGTCGGCTCTTCTTAGTGAAAACAGCTATCTTGGTCTTGCCAATTGGGCAAGGGTTCAAGCCCGCGAAGAAGTTGACCACGCAATGATTATATTTGACCATATCCTCGCGCGCGGCGGAGAGGTTCACCTGAAACAAATTGACACCCCCGAATATACATCGGGCGGCCCGCTTGAAATCTTCCAGCAAGCCTACGAACACGAGGTTTTTGTCACGCAGTCAATAGATAAAATCGCAAAACTCGCGCAGGAGGAAAACGATTTTGCAACACGCAACTTCCTCAACTGGTTCCTGTCCGAACAGGTTGAAGAAGAAGAGCAAACGCTTGATATCGTGAACGAACTGAAACTCTACGGTCAAGATTGCGGCGCGATGTTCCACATAGACGAAAAACTCGGTCAGCGCAAATACGAACCGCCTACGGGTTTGTGAAGATTTTGCCCGGATTCAATATATTGTCCGGATCAAAAACTTTTTTTATCGCGCGCATGTACTCCATCGCAAGCGGGTCCGTAAACTTGCCCAAATAAGGCCGTTTCAAAATCCCGATGCCGTGCTCGCCTGATATCGTGCCGCCAAGGCTGCGCGTCAGCTCGTAAATCTCCTCTTTTGCAAGCCCGAGTCTTGCGCACTCGTCCGCGTCCTCAAAATCCACCGGAATCTGCGGATGCACGCTCCCGTCGCCCACATGCCCGATTAAACACGAAATCAAATTGTGCCGCTCGCAAATCTCCCGGATGCCGCCCACCAGCTTGCCCAAATTCTCACGCGGCACAATCACATCATCTGTTGTCACGTTCGGTTTTAGTTTCGCGCACATGTCCCACGACGAGCGCCGCGCCGCCCAAATCTCCTCATACTCGTGCTCATTTTTTGAAACCCGGCAGTCTTTTAAATTGATTTGGGCCGGTTCGTCAAACTCAATCAGCAGCGCGGCCTGTTTGTCTTTTGCAAGCCCCGAGACCGCCAGCGCATTCTTGTCCATAAAATCAATAACCGACGGCCGCAGTTTTATCATATCGCCCACCGCGTCAATCGCAGCCTCCGTCGTATCAAAAAACGCGAGGCAAACCTGTTTGTGCTGCGGTTTTGGGATGAGTTTCAGCGTCGCCTCAACAATTATCCCGAGCGTGCCCTCGCTGCCCACAAAAAGGCTTGTCAAATTGTAACCCGCCGCATTCTTTATCGTGTCAGACCCCGTTTTCATAATCCTGCCGTCCGCGGTCACAACCGTCAAACCCAGCACATAATCTTTCATCCCGCCGTATTTGAAAGTCCGTGCGCCCGCGCTCGCCTGCGCTAAGCCGCCCCCGATTGTTGAAATATTCAGCGCCGACGGATCAGGCGGAAAATAAAGTCCCATATCCTCAACCTGACGCTGGAAATCGCCCAGCACCACACCCGGTTCCACACGCGCGGTCATATTTTGCGCGTTAATCTCAAGCACCTTGTTCATCTTCTCAAAGCTTAAAATTATCCCGCCTTCTTCCGGCACGCACGCGCCCACAACGTTTGTCCCCGCACCGCGGCAGATAATCGGCAGACGGTGTTTTTGCGCTTTCAGCACAATTTCTTGCACCTGCTTTGCTGTTTTCACAAATACAAACGCCTCGGCCGGCGCACTCAACCCGGACGAATCCTTCAAATAATCATCAGGTATCCCCGAACCAACCCAATCCCAGGAGGATGCGTTCTTGTCAGCGCCCTCATCAATCCACATAGGCCGCCANNCCGCCAGTTTTTCCACGTCGCCTGTCAGTTTTGAAATCTGCCGCTCAATCTTGTCAAGTTTGCGCGCTGTGCGCTCGTCGTTTTCTATCGCCGACAAAACCGCCTCCAATTTCTTCTCCAGCCTGTCCATCCGGTTCTGCTGCCGCTCATACAACTCCTCAATATCAATATCCGGCTCTGCTTTTGCTCCGGTTCCGTCAAGTTTGTCCGAAATATTATCAACCCATTCGCCAAGATAATTGAGCACCTGATGCACAACCTTGTCGTGCTGCGCTTTTTCAACCGCCATCGCATCCAGCCGCTCCAATTTCTGTTCAATTCGCTCATTCAGCGTGCTTTGAATCCGTGTTTCCAAATTAGCTATCACACTGTCAAACTGTTTCAGCGTGTTGCCCAGAATCTTGCCCGACTCATCCGAGTTGATCAAAATCTTGTTCGTGCGCGTGCTGATGCTCATAATATCTTCGTTAATCTTTTCAAACGACTCTTTCAAAACGCACATCTGCTCTTGTGTCAGGCTAGACGACAACTCGTCAATTGACTGCGTAATCCGGCTCATATCATCGGACAAATTCTCAATAGAACCCTGTTTTAAAAGCAGCTGCAGCTTGGCAATATCGCTTTCCACATCCTGAAGCGTATAGGAATAATCCTCCTCGCTGACCAATTTTTTTAGCTGGTCGTTCACCTTGACAAGCGTCTCGTTAATCTCACCGGTCTTTTCTTCCACAAAATCCTTGATATCTTCGCTTTCTTCCGCAAAAGAAATCTGGTCAAAAACCGTCGCAATTGAGGACAAAATGGATTCCTTCACATTATAAAAATCACCCGGCGAGCCCACATTATCAAGCCGCTGCTCAATCTCAATAACCTTTTCTTTTGAGATGACGCTTGTTAAAAGCTTGCGCTGGTCGTTGATAAGTTTTTTTATCTCGTCAATCCGGAAACTCAAATCGCCGTCATCATGGAGCATCAACAAGTCAATTTTGCCGTGCACAACACGCAGAACCTCCGACAGCTCGTGCTCGTCAGCCAGCAATGTGTTGAGTTGATCGCCGATTTCGCTAAAATATGTGTCATCCGAAATCGCCATCAAATCAAGCTTTGAGTTAATATCATCAATTTTGTCGGCCGAGCGCATTATGTTGAGCTTCAGCGCGTCAACCGCCTCCATAACAGGCGTTATGCTCATTGGCGAGCGGCTCATGACGTTGTTGACCTGAACCTTCATCTCGTCAATAATATCTTCCGTGAACCCGCTCATCAACATACTCTTCAACTCGGTTATAACCCCGTTGCAACCCGAGTCAAAGAAGTTTCGGATATCTTTTTTCAGCGGCTCAAACTCCTCATAAAGTTTTTTGTATTTGCCTTCTAAAACCTGCACCAAATCAGTGTTTACAAGCGAAACCTCCTGCGATATCCTGCCGATTTTTTCTTCCAAATCAGCACCGCCTGACAGGTTTTTAACATCTTCAATCAGCGCGTTGAGTTTTGCCTCGGTGTCGCCAAGGTTTATATCAACGCTCATCCCGTGTACAATCCCCGCAAGCTTTTCCGTCAACGCACCGTCAAGCTCACCAATCGTTTCAAGCACCTTGCGCAGCTCCCCTTTAATCTGATGGAGCTCCAGCTCGGATTTTGCAAGCCGCGCGTCAGATTCCAGGTTGACGTTTGTCGCAGCATCAATAAAATCCGTGAGTTTTTTTTCAACCGCCGCAAGCTGGCCAACGCTGTTGCTATCAAGCTTTTGCGCGATATCCTCAACGTATTTGCGCATGCTCTCAATAACATTGTTTATAAAAATCTTGTGTTCGCCAAGCGCGCCCGTCACCGCCCCAAAATCAATCCCCTCAAAGGATTCTATCACCGCCTGCGCGTTTTTATCCAGCACGGATTTCAAATCCGTTTCCAGCGCGCCGAGCTTGTCGCTGATTTCCGCAAAATCCCTGTCCGCATTCAACCCGTTGGCGTCAATCGCGCCCAAAATCTTTTCATACGCCGCCCCGGAGCCCTCAAGCCCTTTCACGCATTCTGTCACCGACTCTTTGACCGCGTCAACTGCCGCCGCAATACTCTCAATCTCTTTTGCCAGCGGTTTTAAAGCATCCGAATTATCGCTCTCGTTGATTGCCTTCAACATCGAGCGCAAATCCTGATCCATATCAAACAACGATGCCCCAAACCCTTGCGTTGTCTTTTCAAGCGCCTTAAACTTCTCCTCAAGTTTTTTCTCGGAGTGCAAATACACCTCACTCATTGACTCAAAAAGCGAGGTCTGCATATCTTCCGTGTTGGTGAACTCTTTGACGTGGTGCTTAATCTCGGAAACAGTGTTCGTAATACCCTTTTCATAATCGTCCAGCTGCGCAACAAGTTTATCCGACAAAAGCTGGATGTTTTGCTCAATAATCTTTAGCTGCGGCTGCTGCTCGTCCTTTAACACAGCAGGAAGCCCGGTTAAAAGGTTCTTAATCTCTTTTATGCTGTCAGTCGGGTTGAAAGTCGTGTAAATATCAGCTATTTTGCCGTCAAGGTTGCTGAACTCCTCTTTGATGTCGGTGATAAAGTTAATTATGTCAACCTTTGTCAGCGTACCGGCATTTTCAAAAGACAGCTTGTTTTCAAAATTGCTCACAACATCTTCAAGTTTTTTGAACCGCTCGTCAGTGAAATCGTGTTCGGACTTCAACATCGTCGTCACATCGTTCAAATAAATCTTAACCAAATCAACTGTTTCGCTTTCTTCCGCGAGGGTGTCAAGTTTGGAGCTGATTGTGTTGAGCAGTGCCCCAAAAATGTTGCTGTTGTTAAGGCTGTCATCCCGGATGGACTTTATTAATGATGATATATCTTCGTTTGGCATAGTTTACTCCACGTCTCATACTAACAGATTGCAGGCTTTGCGTCAAAAATGTTACAATTGTGAAGTGATATTTGTGTTAAAATGAATCCATGAGTCATGTCGTAATAAATAAAGAATGTTGCAGGGCTTGTTACCTTTGTATCAACGAATGCCCGAAAAAGCTCATTAAAATTGGCGAGGAGCTTAATGATATGGGCGCAAAGATAGTGGAATTTGACGGAAAAGAAGGTTGCATCGGCTGCGCTATGTGCGCAATCCGCTGTCCGAGCCTTGCTATAACGGAAGTGTACAAGGGGTAAATTCAAGATGAATGCTGCAATCACAGACGGAAAAGTTTTGACAAAAGGCAACCACGCCATAGCACAGGCCGCGCTCAATGCCGGGCTTGAAGCGTATTTTGGCTACCCAATCACCCCGCAGAGCGAAATAGGCGAATACCTGAGCGATAAAACAAAGGCCTACGTCTGTGCGGAAAGCGAGCTTGCCGCGATAAATATGGTGCTTGGCGCATGCTCAACCGGCGCAAAAGCCATGACATCCTCATCATCGTGTGCGGTCGCGCTTATGCAGGAAACCATCTCATACGCCGCATCAGACGAACTGCCGCTTGTTCTAATCAGCGTTATGCGCGGCGGTCCGGGGCTCGGTTACATCTATCCGTCCCAAGGCGACTACAATCAAGCGCTCACAGGCGGCGGAAACGGCGACTACAAGTGCATCGTGCTTGCACCGTCCGGTGTCCAGGAGTGTGTGGATTTGACTTACAAGGCCTTCCACCTTGCCCACAAATGGCGCAATCCCGTTGTGCTGCTTGCTGACGGGCTGCTCGGCCAGATGATGGAACCCGTTGAGTTTGGCAAATACCCGTATCCTGATATTGACAACTCAGACTGGGCTCTAACAGGCGCGAAAGGCCGCGAGAGCCGTACAATCAGCTCCCTGTGTGTTGATGTTGATGAACAAGCACGCCACATTGAGCACCTGTTTGAAAAATACAGCCGGATGGAAGCCGAGCACGAGGAGTTTATGTGTGATGATGCCGATATAATTGTGACCTGCTTTGGTTCAACCGCCCGTAACGTGCGCTCTGCCGTCAAGCAGTGCCGCGAATCCGGTATCAAAGCCGGCATGTTCCGCCCGATTACGCTGTTCCCGTTCCCTTCATCAAGGCTGGCCGAGCTTTCGCCGCGAATGTTTTTGGATATTGAGGTTAATATGGGTCAAATGCTGCGCGATGTACGCTTGGGGACTAAATTGCCCGTGGAATTTTTCGGCAAACCCGTCGGCGTGCCGCCTGCGGTTGAAGATATTGTGGAGGAGATTGAAAAATGGGTTCGCTAGTTTTTGAAATCCCGAAAAGTATTGTAAAAGGCGCGAAATACTCGTTTTGCCCGGGCTGCGACCACGGTGTTGCCCTGCGGCTGGTAGCAGAGGTGCTTGACGAGCTTAACCTGCGCGACAACGCAATAACCGCCGGTTCTGTCGGATGTTCCGTGTGCATATATAATTTTATTGATGTTGATACAATTGAAGCTCCGCACGGGCGCGCGCTTGCCGTTGCAACCGGTGTAAAACGCGCAAAACCGGATAAATTCGTGTTCACATACCAAGGGGACGGCGATTTTGCGTCAATCGGGCTTGGCGAGAGCCTCAGCGCTGCCTCCCGCGGCGAAAAAGTCAGCACAATCTGTATCAACAACACAACGTATGGCATGACAGGCGGCCAGCTTGGCCCCACAACGCTTATCGGGCAGGTTACAACAACCTCCCCCCAAGGCAGAACATCAAAAGACTACGGCCACCCGATAAAAATCGCCGAGCACGTGGCCCTGTGTGACGGCACAGCCTACGCCGCGCGGGTGTCGCTGGATACCGTGGCCAACATAAAAAAAGCAAAAGCTGCCATAAAACGCGCTTTTGAGGTACAATTGGAAGGCAAGGGATTCGGGTTTGTTGAAATCCTGTCAACCTGCCCTACTAACTGGAAAATGACGCCAAGCAAAGCGCACGAGCACGTCAGAGAGCAGATGATGGAGGTGTTTCCGCTTGGAACTTTCAAAGAAGGTTGAAAATTGCAAAAACAAAGACCGCTACGAAACATACGAACAGGCCAATGCGGCGCGGGTTTACCTGAGTTCAAAGGTAGAGATATACAAATGTGATGTGTGTGATGGCTGGCATTTTACAAGGAGAAAACATGGAGAATAGTTTTATTATAGCGGGATTTGGCGGGCAGGGCGTGCTGCTCGCGGGTGAGCTTCTGGCAAACGCGTTTATGGATGACGGCAAATACGTCACATGGTACCCGAGCTACGGCGCCGAGATGCGCGGCGGTACCGTTAACTGCGAGGTCGTTGCAAGCGATGAGCCCGTCAGCGCCGTCAGCAAAAAGGAAGTAGATTTTCTCGTTGCGCTCAACCAGCTTTCGTTTGATAAGTTTTTAACCAAAGTCAAAAAAGGCGGGATGGTCATCGTCAACTCCTCGCTTGTCAAGGAAATTTGCAGCAGAGCCGATATTACCTGCGTGTTTGCGCCGGTCACAAAGCTTGCCCAGCAGCTTGGCAACATAAAAATGGCAAACGTTATCGCGCTTGGCGTTCTGGCGCGCGCAAGCAAGGCCGTCTCTGCCGAAACGCTCTCAAAAGTGCTTGAAGCAAGCAAAATTAAGCTGCTGCCCCTCAACCTTGAAGCCTTGAAAATCGGTTATGAGTATGAGATGGTTACGGCCTAAATCACCTAAAAAGTTGATTTAAACCGGACAAAAAAGTTGTAAATTAATATTGTCGTTACCCCTTGTGAGATTTACTATGCGAGAAGATTTAAAAAAGTCTATCAAAGAAAAAGAAGTGCAAATGGCAAAACTGGTCAAGCATGCCGGCAAAAGTTCAATCTGCGCCGAGCTGTNNATTGAAAAAGGAATTGGATGATTTGGACCGCAACGCGTTCGTTGACAACATAAAGCGCCTGATGCCGCGCAAAAAGGTCTATATTTGTGACTATTTCACCCGCTGAGCGGGTTCTGACCGCTAAAAGCGGTCTGTGAACGCCGGATGTGACGCAAAAACCGCGGGGCTCTCGTGCGTTGACATGTATTTTTATTATGTTTGTGTTATGATTTTTTCAAAGGAAGTACTAAAAAAAGGAGAAATAATCATGACAAACAAAAGAGTATGGCTTTTTCACGAAGGCAATTCAGAGATGAGAAACCTTCTTGGCGGAAAAGGTGCAAACCTTGCCGAGATGACTAATATGGGGCTGCCGGTGCCTCCGGGGATGACTATCACCACCGAAACCTGCATGGACTACATCAACAACGGCAACCAGATGCCTGACGGCCTTATGGCGGAAGTTAAATACGCGCTTGGCGAAATTGAAGGCCAAATGAACAAAAAATTCGGCGATGCGTCAAACCCGCTTTTGGTTTCAGTACGTTCCGGCGCGCGTCTTTCTATGCCCGGTATGATGGAAACCGTTCTTAACCTCGGTCTAAACGACGAAACACTTGACGGTATGATGAAACTTACCGGCAACGAGCGTTTCTGCTACGACTCTTACCGCAGATTCCTTACCATGTACGGTTCTGTTGTTATGGATATTGAGCGTATGCACTTTGAACATATCCTTGAAGCAGTGAAAGAAAACGAAGGCGTTAAGCTTGATACAGAAATTTCAATTGAAGGCCTGAAATCGCTTATCCCTGCTTACAAACAGCTTATTAAAGAACACACAGGAAAAGACTTCCCTCAAGATCCGTACGAGCAGCTGCAAGGCGCGATTGAGGCGGTTTTCCGTTCTTGGAACATCCCGCGTGCGATTGCGTACCGTAACCACTACAAAATTGACCACAACTTCGGTACCGCGGTTAACGTTCAATCAATGGTGTTTGGAAATATGGGCGACGACTGCGCAACAGGCGTATCGTTCACCAGAAACCCGTCCACCGGCGAAAATAAATTCTACGGCGAATACCTTACAAACGCACAAGGTGAGGACGTTGTAGCAGGTATCAGAACTCCAAAACAAATCGCAGAACTTGAAACCGAAATGCCGGAACTTTACCGTCAATACGTTGATATCGCGAAAAAATTGGAGATGGGGTACAAAGACGTTCAAGATATGGAATTTACCATTGAGCGCGGCAAATTGTACATCCTTCAAACACGTAACGGTAAAAGAACGGCAAAAGCTGCGGTTCGTATCGCCGTTGAGATGGCTAACGAAGGCATCATCACAAAAGAACGTGCAATCCAGCTGGTTGACCCGTATCAATTGTACCAGCTGCTTTTGCCAAGCTTTGACCCTGCAGCGAAAAAGAACGCAACAGTTCTTGCAACAGGCCTTGCAGCGTCCCCAGGTGCGGCGGTTGGTAAAATCGTCTTTAACACCGACGAAGCAGCCGAGCGCGGCAACGCAGGCGAGGATATTATCCTTGTCCGTATTGAAACATGTCCTGATGACATCCACGGTATGATTTCTTCAAAAGGCGTTCTGACGCTTCGCGGCGGTATGACCTCCCACGCGGCCGTCGTTGCAAAAGGTATGGGTAAACCATGCGTTGCAGGTGCCGAGGACCTTAAAATCAACCTGAACGAAGAAACGCTTACAACATCATCAGGCAAAGTCTTCCGTAAAGACGACATCATTTCGCTTGACGGCGGAACAGGTGAGGTTATGGAAGGCGCTGTTGCGACCGAAATCGCTGAAATGGATTCAAATTTTGAAACATTGTTCAGCTGGGTTGACGACATCAAACGTCTTGATGTCCGCGCAAACGCAGACACACCAACCGACGTTGCAAAAGCGCTTGAACTTGGCGCAAAAGGCGTCGGGCTTTGCAGAACAGAGCACATGTTCATGGATCCGGACAGACTCCCTTGGGTTCAGAAAATGATTCTGGCAAACAACGTGGAAGAAAGAAAAGCGGCGCTGAACCAGCTGCTGCCTATGCAATACAACGACTTCTACGCGATGTTCAAGGCTATGGGCGAGCTTCCGATGACAGTACGTCTTTTGGATCCGCCGCTTCACGAGTTCTTGCCTAACAAAGAAGAACTGATAGCGACCGTTGCGACTAAAAAGGCGCTTGGTCAAGAGCACAAAGCGGACGAAGAAATGCTTCACGTTGTTGAAAACCTTTCCGAGTCTAACCCTATGATGGGGCTTCGCGGCTGCCGTCTTGGCTTGACTTATCCGGAAATCAACGAGATGCAGGTGCGTGCGATATTCAGCGCTTGCTGCGACCTTAAAAAAGAAGGGGTTGACGTGAAACCTGAGATCATGATTCCGCTTATCGGCCACGTGAATGAGCTTAAAACCGTTAAGGAAGTTCTTGAGCGCGTCGGTAAAGAAGTCATGGCCGAAAAAGGCGTGGAAATCAATTATATGTTCGGTACAATGATTGAAATCCCTCGTGCGGCACTGACTGCGGACGAAATCGCCGAATACGCAGAGTTCTTCTCGTTCGGTACGAACGACTTGACCCAAATGACGTTCGGTTACTCACGTGACGACGCGGAGAGCAAATTCCTTACAAAATACGTTGAGGACAAAATCCTCCCGCGCAACCCGTTTGAGTCTTTGGACACAACAGGTGTTGGTCAGCTGATGGAAATCGCTATCAAAAAAGCGCTTCCGGTTCGCGCTAATCTTAAACGCGGTATCTGCGGCGAGCACGGCGGTGACCCTGATTCGGTCAAATTCTGCCACAAAATTGGGCTTCAATACGTATCTTGCTCACCGTTCAGAGTGCCGCAAGCACGTCTTGCAGCAGCTCAGGCAGTTGTTGAAGAAAACTCACTGGCCCACAGCCAACTGTAGTTTGATTATACAAACCATAAAAAATACCGGCCTAAACCGGTATTTTTTGTACTTTTTAAAAATAACGAAATATTATTAATATATGGACTTTTAAAATATGTTATAATAATATTGGATAGCAACGGGAGTGTTTATGAAAAAACTAACAGAAACAGAAAATGCAGTTTTAAATCTGGTTAAGTACGGGTATGAGAACCATGAAATCGCAGCCCAAATGTTCATCAGTAACCACACGGTCAAGGCTCATATTAGTTCCATATTGACCAAGGTTGAGGCGCGCAATCGCACGCAGCTGGTCTATTTCGCGATGAAAGCTAACTTGATTGACTAAATTGTACCATACCCAAAAGGGTAGAATTTTGAAAACAGAATTTTTCCAAAAAATCCGGGAAACGTTTACCACATCTGTATTACAGGTGTACGATACCCCCGAAAGCCGCTACCCAAAAGGGTAAAGTTTTTAAAAATAGAATTATTTTTGATTTTTAAATACATTTTTTATGATACACTCTATCTTGGAGGTGAAAAAGATTTATGACAGAAAGAGAAAAACAAATCCTGTTCCTTGTGCATCACGGATACAAGAATAACGAAATCGCGTCTAAACTCCATGTTAGCAGTAATACCGTAAAGGCGCACATTACCGCGATGATGCGTAAAATGAATGCGAAAAATCGTGCTCATCTGGTCTATCTGGCTTTAAAAGACAGACTAATCACAATATAAATTCAATGTGCACAAAAAAAGCTCCTTTTTGGGAGCTTTTTTGAATTTCTAACGTTTTGAGAATTGGAAACGTTTTCTTGCTTTTTTGCGTCCGTATTTTTTACGCTCTTTTACGCGCGGATCGCGGGTCAACAACCCTTCCTGACGCAGAACATTTTTATAATCCTCATTGATTTTAACAAGTGCGCGTGAGATACCGTGCTTAATCGCGCCGCATTGCGCAACGATTCCGCCGCCGACAGCTTTGACTTTTACATCGTATCTTTCCGCGTTATCGGTCAAAACAAGCGGTCTAAACACCAACATCTCAACCGCCGGCATATTGCCGATATAATTTTTCAACGTTTTGCCGTTTACAAAAATTCTACCCTTGCCTTTGACAAGCTTCACCACAGCAATCGCGGTTTTGCGGCGTCCTGTCGCAACTGTCGCAACCGTAGCTGTTTTGCCGTCTTTGCGTATAACTTTTTCTGCCATTATTTACCTTCCTTTTCAAGTTTGATTGGCTTTTGTGCTTCGTGCGGATGCTCGGCTCCCGCGTAAACCTTTAATTTTGTAAACTGCGTATCACCCAACGTATTGTGCTGCAGCATGCCTTTGACAGCTTTTTCTACCGCAAGTCTTGGGTCTTTTTCCATCAACTCGTTAAAACTCGCGCTTTTCAAGCCGCCCGGATAGCCCGTGTGGTGATAATAAATCTTGTCGGTTTCCTTTTTACCTGAAACCTTCACCTTGTCAGCGTTAATAACCACCACAAAATCGCCGGTGTCAACGTTTGGTGTGTACTCAGGTTTGTGTTTGCCGCGTAAAATGTTTGCGACACGCGTTGCCAGGCGCCCTAAAATCTTGCCTTCCGCGTCTACCAAATACCATTTGCGTTCCACCTGGAGCGGTTTTGCACTGTATGTTTTGTTTGTTACTGTCATTTTTTTGTCCTTTTTCTTTTATTTTTTTGCGGTAATTATTTACCCTTAGTATATTACTTCTACCAGCGTTAATCCGTACGGACTCGCGGTTTTGCCCGCCTTTGTCCTGTCTTTTGCCTCGATTACCGCTTTCATATGCCCGGCCTCAAGGTCTTCCTTCTCAATAAAAAGAAGGGTTCCGACGATTGTCCGTATCATCTTGTACAAAAACCTGTCCCCGACAATATCAATCGTCCTGCCGTTTATAACGGCGCTTTTTATAAAACAGACCCTGCTGGGATTGGCTGTCCCGGCGCACTTGAAACTCGTGAAATCATGCTCGCCTAACAGGTGGTTAAGTGCCGCCTGCGCCCGCTGATGGCCAATTTCTTGGTCAAGCTCATACCTGTAATGCTTTAATTTAGCGCTTTTTTGGGCATGAAAGCTGCCATCGGCCGGCCGGATTTGTGTCACTTGAATATCTTTCGGCAAAAGCTCGTTTATTGCATCGCAGCTGAGCTCACCGTCAAAGTCAAAGTGAACAACCTGCGCCATCGCGCTCACGCCGGCGTCGGTTCTTCCCGAGAAGACTGTTTTAATGCTATTTGCGGGGTTTGCGGGAAGGTCTCCCTTTGCCCCTGTTGTGAATGTTCTAAGTGTTCTTTCAAGTTCACCTTGAATGGTTTTGGCATTTGGCTGAATCTGGCTTCCTGAATAATTTTTGCCGTCATATTTCAGCGTGAGGACCCACCTCATACCAGTTGGATTAGCGCCATTTCCGACGCATCACCGCGTCTTGGCGGGAGCCGGTATATTCTCGTATACCCGCCGGCACGATCTGAGTATTTTTGGCCGATGTCGCCAAAAATCTTTCTCAACACGGTTGTTTCCGCGATTTCTTTGTCATAAACGAATTTCGCGGCGTGTCTTCTGGCGTGTAAATCACCGCGTTTTGCAAGCGTAATCAGCTCCTCCGCGTACGGGCGGAGCGCTTTTGCTCTTGCCATCGTTGTTTTTATCTCACCGTAGGTAAAAAGCTCGGTCGCAAGCGCACGCAGCAAGGCTTTTCGCTGGTCCTGTGCTTTTCCTAATTTGTGTCTTTTAACTTGGTGTCTCATTGTCGTTTTTCCTTTACCTTTAAGTTGTGACGGTCACGCCGTCAGTTTTTACCCTGCAAGTTCCTCTTCGAGTTCAGGGTTTGGCGCAAGGTCTAAACCAAAATGGTGAAGACGCTCAATCACCTCATCCGATGATTTTTTGCCGAAGTTTTTAATGTTCAACAAATCATGCTCGGATTTTTTAAGCAATTCCTGCATAGAGTTGATGCTGGCACGTTTAAGGCAGTTGTACGCTCTTACCGACAATTCCAATTCTTCAATCGTCATTGTAGGGCTTGATTCTTCACTGGCAACGCTTTCGGTCTCAACAGCTGCGATAGTTACAGGTTGCCCGGTTATTGATGCAATCTGCGCAAAATGGTCAATCAGCAGGTTTGATGCCTGTGACAGGGCCGTTGTTACGTCAGTTGAACCGTTTGACCAGATTTCCAAAGTAAGTTTGTCAAAGTCAATTTGATCGCCAACCCGCGCGCTTTCTACGTTGTAGCTTACGCGTTTAATCGGCATAAACGTCGCATCAATCGGCAGCATATCAATAGAAACACCCTTTGAGTCTCTCGGGATGTCGTTTGCAATATAACCTTTGCCGGTTTCAACGATAATATCAGCGTGGAAACTACCGCCGTCAGCAACTGTTGCAATCAGCCAGTCGGGGTTTACAACCTTTACGCCCGCAGGAAGCTGGATATCGCTTGCAAGCACAGGGCCCGCGTGGTCAACATCAATTCTTAAATGCTGCGCCTCTTTTGAATCGGTTTTTACAACCAAACCTTTCAGGTTCAACATTACATCAATAACATCTTCCAAAACACCCGGGATAGCCGTGTATTCGTGTGTGATACCTTCAATTCTCGCCGACGTTACAGCCGTTCCTTCCAAACTGGACAGCAATACCCGTCTTAAAGAGTTACCAATCGTTGTCCCAAACCCTTTTTCCAACGGCTCAATGATAAATTTACCATACTGCGAACCGTCTGAACTGGTTGTTGTATTAACATTCTTAATTTTGAGTTCCATTTATGTGTGTCCTTTCAATTACTTAGAATAATATTCAATTACAAGCTGTTCTTTGATTTCCGGATCAAGCTCTTCGCGCTCCGGCGCTCTGTCAAAAGTGATTTTTTGAGCGGCTTTATCAATCGTCATCCACGCAGGCGCACAAGCCAAATCAATCAAGCTCTGAACGGTTTTTACATACTCGCCGCTTTTTGATTTAACCGTGATAACATCACCCGGCTTTGCCAAAAACGACGGGATATCAACTTTTTTGCCGTTTACAAGCACGTGCCCGTGGTTAACAATCTGTCTTGTTTGCTTACGCGTAACACCAAACCCCGCCCGGAACAAAACGTTGTCCAGTCTGGATTCCAAAAGCTGCAGCAAGATTGTACCTGTTACGCCGCTTCTGCGCGCCGCTTCCTTGTAGTATTTCGCGAACTGCTTTTCGCTGACAAGGTAGGTCAATCTGATTTTTTGCTTTTCGTTCAGGTGGATTGCGTACTCAGAAAGCTTTTTTCTCACCGCGCCGTGCTGACCTGACGGGTTTTGACGCATTGACGAGGTCAATTTGCGGTTTGATAAATCCTTCACACCGTAGTTTCTGAATAATTTGTTTGTAGGTCCTGTATATCTAGCCATTTCTTCTCCTTACACCCTTCTTTTCTTCGGTGGACGGCAGCCGTTGTGGGGGATTGGGGTTACGTCCTTGATTAAAGTGATTTCAAGCCCTGCCGCCTGAATCGCCCGGATTGCAGTTTCACGACCCGACCCCGGGCCTTTTATGTAGACTTCAACCTTTTTCATGCCCTGATCAATGGATTTTTTCGCCACCGATTCAGCCGCTGACTGCGCCGCAAACGGGGTGCCTTTTCTTGCGCCCTTGAATCCTGCAGCACCCGCAGTCGCCCACGCTATCGCGTTGCCCTGCGTATCAGTTGATGTCACTATCGTATTGTTGAACGTCGATTGGATGTGCACGACACCCTGCAATACGTTTTTCTTTTCTTTCTTTTTGGTTTTTACCGGTCTTGCCATTTTTATTTCCTTCTAATTATTACTTCTTCTTGGCGATTGCCATGCCTTTTTTACCTTTGCGGGTTCTGGCGTTGGTTTTTGTCCGCTGTCCGCGCGAAGGCAGGTTACGCTTGTGGCGCATCCCTCTGTATGAGCCAATCTCTTGCAGACGCTTAATATTCATGGTCACTTCACGTCTTAAATCACCTTCAATATCGTATTTTGAAAGCTCTTCACGAAGCACCCGTACATCTTCATCGGTCAAATCATCCGTGCGCAGGTCAGGCGAAACACCTGCTGATGCCAAAATCTTCGCGCTCCTTGCCGGGCCTATGCCGTAGATGTACTGTAACGCTATTATCATTCTTTTGTTACGGGGTAAATCGACCCCTGCTAGTCTTGCCATTTTTTCTCCTTATCCTTGGCGCTGCTTGTGTTTAGGGTTCTCACATATTACGGCGATTCTGCCTTTTCGTCTTATGCATTTGCATTTGTCGCAAATTGGTTTTACTGATGAACGTACTTTCATTTTTTTATTCCTTATTTTATTTAAGCCTGAATGTTATTCTGCCGCGGGTAAGGTCGTATGGTGTCATTTCGACTTTTACTTTGTCGCCGGGCAGGATTCTGATGAAGTTCTTCCGAATCTTTCCCGAGATATGAGCAAGGATTTCGTGACCGTTTTCCAGAGTTACGCGAAACATTGCATTGGGCATTGATTCAATGATGGTTCCTTCTAACTCGATTACGTCTTTTGACATTTATTCCTCATATTCGGCTCATATTTATCTATCATATTCGCTAAATATTAGATTGCAAGCGGTTTTGTAAAATTTTTTGTAAATTTGTTAAGATTAGTTACAAAACACTTGAAAACTGAATAAACCGCCCCCAAAAAGAGTTAAAATATATAAGAGAGGATTTTTTCATGGCCCAAATTGAATCAATTGATGAACTGAGAAAACTTCGCGATGCGGAGAAAAATACCATGGCGCAACCCACGGATTACAGCGCATGGCAAAAAGATATGGAAAAGCTTGACCAGCTCGGGATTCAAGGCACAGGCTCGGCTGCGGGCGACAGAGCGCTGATTAAACAAATGGAGATGGCAGCCCAAGAGGCCGCAAAAGAAGCCCAAATCCAGCAGGCGCAGCAGCAAAACAACGACCAAAACAATAAGCAAGACCAGCAGGTTAAGTCAATGTCCGAGACCGACAACGAACAAAACCTAAAAGCAACGGTCGCAAACGCAACAAGCTCGCAGATTTTGGACAATTACATCAGATGGCAGATGATGTAATCTTTTATGTCCGCAAATGATTTGAACCCGATTGCATGCTCGCAATGCTTGAGCAGCGTGCCTTTTGCGAACACGATGTCGGCCTGCTTTGAGCCGCAAAAATCAGAGATGCCGTCGCCAATGTAGATTATTTTTGCTCCCGGCCGCGTGAATTTGTTAATTACGCCGCATTTGCATGTGCCTGAAAGTCGCTCGCATTGCGGGTTTGCGTTCGGAAACTCCAAAGTGAACTCCGGCGTCAAAACGTTTGAAAAGAATTTTATATCGCCCAGTCCATGGTTTTCCAAAACAGTTTTGATAAAGAAGTCCAGTCCGTCGCTTACGATATAAAAATCAATATTATTTTCCTTCACAAAGCTGTGAAACGCCGCGAATTCAGGGTCTACGCCAATCGTGTCCAAAAACTGCTCCAATTCACCCGCTTTTGGCCTTGGAATGAGTTTGAAATGCTCAGCCAAGCACTCTTTTGACCCAATCTCGCCGCAAAACCATTTTTGGCTCAACTTTTCCCAACCCGGCAGCGAAAACGCCGGCAAAAACCGGTCAATTGTGTCCTGCGTCGTTATCGTGCCGTCAAAATCACAAAAAATTTGTATGTCCATGACCTAATTTTACCACGATTTAATTGGACAGAATTTTCAGCGCGGCTTTGAGGATGTCTTCGGCCGGGGCGTTTTCTTTCAGCGCGGATTTGGCGATGGCATCTTTTATCTCGCTTGCCGCATAACCGAGCGAAACCAGCACAGTCTGCGCGTCTTCAAGCGCAACGTGGTCCTGTTTTGACGATGTTTTCACAGGCGCCGTGTTGGTGTAATTCATCAACTTGTCTTTCAGTTCCAAAATGATCTTCTGTGCAAGCTTTGGTCCCACGCCTTTTGCACGCGTGAGCTCTTTGAAATCACCTTCAATCACAAGCCCAATCAGCTCCGACGCGTCAAACTCATCCAAAAGCGTAAGCGCCATACGACTTCCCACCCCCGAGACCGAAATCAAAATATTAAAAATATCCCTTGCCTCGCGCTGCAAAAAACCGCACAACCCCATCTTGTCCTCGCGATGCAGCAGCACGGTATAAATCTTACCTTCCTCGCCGACAGCCGCTGAATTAAGGTCGCGCGCCGTCAACTCCAGCAAGTACCCTATCCCTCCGGCCTCAACAGTAAGCCCGCTGCGGGTTTTCCCAACAAATTTGCCCCTTATGTAGTCATACATTTTTTTATCTCCGATATGGTTTTACCCAGTTCCTTATTGGCTTTCGCCTCTTTTTTAATCTTTTCGTAAGAATACAGCATAGTCGGGTGTTTTTTGTTAAAATATGCCGCGATTTCTTCAAAGCTTTTGCCGGTGAGCTCGCGCACCAGATAAACCGCCACATGCCGCGCCCCGGAAACCCTTTGGCTGCGTGAGGTGCTCTTGAAATCTTCCAATTCCAGTCCGTAATACTTTGCGGTTGCTTGCGCGATTTTACCAATCTCCAATTTTTTACCCCCCTCGCATTTTAAAACACGCCGCGCAAACTCAATATTGATGTCGGTTTTTTCAATATCGGAGTAGGCGCTGACCTTGTTGAACGCGCCTTCCAACTCGCGCACATTGCTGACAAAATTGTTCGCGATGTACTCAAACACCTCAAAATCAACCTCGTTTGCCAGCTCAGCGGCAAGATTTTTCAAAATCGCAACCCTTGTCTCAAAATCCGGCGGGGTAATATCCACAACCAGCCCCATCTCAAAGCGCGTGCGCAGCCGCTCGGGCAGCGTCGGGATATCGCGCGGCTGACGGTCGGATGTTATCACAATCTGTTTATTTTTGTTATGCAAACTGTCAAACGTGTGGAAAATCTCCTCCATCGTCCGGTTTTTTGACTCAATGAACTGGATATCGTCAATCAATAAAACATCAACATTGCGGTATTTTTGGCGGAATTTTTCCATCCGGTCGGTGCATTCTTTGGCCGTGCCGCCGTGCTGCAAATTTTTTATAAGCTCGTTCACATACTCCTCGGTCTTGATATATTTGACCTTCAATTTTGGTTTGTTGAACATAGTATAGTGCCCAATCGCCTGCATCAAGTGGGTTTTGCCAAGACCCGACGCACCGTAGATAAACAAAGGGTTATATTTTTTAGCAGGTGATTGCGCGGCCGCAAACGCCGCTGCGTGTGCAAAACGGCTGTTCTCGCCCACAACAAAATTCTCAAAATTATATTTCAAATTCAGGTTTGAAAACGATTGCATCTGCGTCAAATTCTCCATCGCGGCGGTCTGCGGGTTTGCCGCGCCGGCGTTGACTTTTGCGCTCTCTTTTTTCTTTTCCTTCTGATACTTTTGCGCAAAATCCGCATCATAATTTATTGAAAAATCTACCGTCTGCCCGATGATTTTTTCAAACGCGTCGCGCATCTGCACATAATAACTCTGGCGAATCAGCTGCGGCGCCATCATATGAACGCTGAGCAGCGCAAAATTGTTATTGTCAAACCCCGCGGCCTCCAACCCCTCAATCCACGAAAAATACGCGTGCTCAGGCACGGACGACTTCAACTCGGCCT
>DBCX01000036.1:31147-50266 GCA_002293275.1 Cyanobacteria bacterium UBA947
CCCGACGATAATGCAGTAATACCCGAAAACGCAGAGCGAATATTTTGACAAAAATTTGATAAAATATTTTATGCACAAATACCCGGTAATCGCTGACACAACGGTGCCCGCAAGGATTGCGTTCCAGTTAAAGCCTGCCGCCTCGCTCAAATCAAATTTTATAAACGGGTAAATAAGTGATGCACCAAGGATTACCGGGATGCTGAGCAAGAACGAATACCGCGCCGCCTCAACCCGGCTCATTCCGGTCATCAGTCCCGCCGCAATCGTCCACCCCGAGCGCGAAAACCCCGGCAGTACCGCCAAACCCTGCGCCAGCGCTATCCAAATTGATGACTTTAACTCAACCGGTTTGTTTGAGCGTTCTTTGCTCGCAATCAACAAAATCCCCGTCACCACAAGCAACCCGCCCACAATCGCCGGGCTGAACACAAGTTTTTCGGCAACCGGTTCCAGCGCAAGCCCGAAAACCACCGTTATAACCGTGCCGAGCAAAATATAAAGCCCTGTTTTGCTGCGGGCCGCCGCCAAAATATCTTTCCAAAAAAAGACCATAACCGCGACCAGCGTGCCCAGATGCAGCATTATATCAAGGAAAATTACCTCATTGCCCTCCGGCAGCCGGAAAAAATTCCCCGCAAACACAAGGTGCGCCGAGCTTGAAATTGGCAAAAACTCGCTCAAACCCTGCACCGCGCCCATTACGCAGGCCTGGAAAACATTCATCGGCCCTCCTCGTAGTACGATGCACACGATCTCGGGGTCTCCCAAACCGTCACACGATCAAGCTGTACGATTTTTTCTTTAAGCTGCTCATAAATAAACCGCGCAATCATCTCGCTGCTCGGGCTTTCACCTGCGAACTCCGGCAATTCGTTGATATCAGTGTGGTCAAGGTAGTCCAAAATATTATTTAGCTCTTTTTTTAACACCTTGAAATCTATCAAAATATTGCTTTTATCCAGCCGTTCGCCTTTCACGGTAACCTCAACCGACCAGTTGTGCCCGTGCTGGTTTTCGCACTCGCCGTCGTAGTTTAGCAAATGGTGTGCCGCGGAAAAATGTGATTGTGCCTTGATTTCGTACATTATTCCCCCTTGTTTTCTTTTGCAATCTTGTCGCAAAACTCGCGCACCGCACCTTTACCGCCGTCCTTTGACGAAATAAATGTCGCAACTTTTTTGACCTCTTCCACCGCATCAGCCGGACACCCTGCCAGCCCAACCTTTTCCAGCACGCAAATATCAGGCAAATCATCGCCCATATACGCCACCTGCTCAAAAGTCAGGTTGTATTTTTCGCAAAGTTCTTCCAGCGTCTTCAACTTGTTTTTTACACCCATGTGAAGTTCCGGGATGTTCAAAATTTTTGCCCGAACCGACACCGTACCGTTGTCGCGCGCGGTGATTATTGCGGTTATAAATCCGGCGTTGTTCAAATTCATCACGCCCTGACCGTCTTTTGCGTTGAAAGTCTTGTACTCCGTCCCGTTCTCGTCAAACGTAAGGCTTCCGTCGGTCATAACGCCGTCAATATCAAATGCAACCATCCTTATCATCTAAGCAACCCCCGCTTTTAGCAAATCGTGGATGTGGATTACACCGACAGGTTTGCCGTCCTGCACAACAGGCAGCACCGTGATGGAGTGTTTTTCCATTAAATTCAGCGCGCTCGCCGCATAGTCACCCGCCAAAAGCCGTTTCGGGTTCGCAGTCATAACATCTTTTACCCGCAAACCTTTGACATCACCGTGTTTCATCAGCGCGCGCCGGATGTCACCGTCTGTTAAGATGCCCGTCAATCCACCGTCCGCGCCTAAAACAATCGCCATGCCCAGCCTGTGTTCTGTGATAAGTTTTATCGTATCGCCAAACAACGCGTCCTCACGGGTGGTTGGCAGGTTGTCTTTTCGCATAAGGTCGCCAACCTTATACAAGAACCCTTTGCCCAGCGCCCCGCCCGGGTGGAAAATAAGAAAATCTTCTTCCGAAAACCCGCGTTTTTCAAGCAGGCAAACCGCAATCGCGTCACCCATCGCAAGCGTAGCCGTTGTGCTTGCGGTCGGCGCCTTGTTCAGCGGACAAGCCTCTTTCTCAACCGAAATATCAAGCGCAACATCGCTTGCCTTGGCCAAAGTTGAATCCGTATTCCCGGTCAAACCGATTATCGGTACGCCAAAACGTTTGATTAGCGGCAAAAGATTGAGCAGCTCCTCTGTCTCGCCGCTGTTTGAGATGGCAAGAACCACGTCGTTTCGCGTAATTGCGCCCGAATCCCCGTGTGTGCTTTCCGCAGGGTGCAGATAAAACGACGGAGTGCCGGTAGAAGAAAGCGTTGCAGCGATCTTGCGGCCAATCAAACCGGATTTGCCCATGCCCGTCACGACAACCCGCCCGCCGCACGCGTAAAGCAGTTCAATCGCGCGCCCGAAATCATCGGTAATACTGTCTTTTAACCTCAAAACAGCACCCGCCTCTATATCCAGAACCTCTTTTGCCAATTTCAATAAATCCATTACACAATTGTCTTATAAAAATACGAAAAATTCAAGAGTTTTGTGATACAATTAAAGGATGCCTATCAAAATACCCAACCTGCTGCCGGCAGCGGGTTATCTGGAAGAAGAAAATATATTTGTGATGACTGAGACCCGCGCCTGCGCGCAGGATATCCGGCCGCTTAAAATCGCTATCGTGAACCTGATGCCCACAAAAATCGTAACCGAAACACAGCTTTTGCGACTGCTGGGGAACACACCGCTTCAAGTGGATATTGAGCTTGTAAAACTTGACTCCCACGTTTCAAAAAATACCCCGCAAGAGCACCTTGTCGCGTTCTACAAATCGTTTGACGAGATAAAGCACGAAAAATTTGACGGGCTGGTTATAACCGGCGCACCCGTTGAGTCGCTTGATTTTGCGCAGGTTGACTACTGGGGCGAGCTGTGCGAGATTATGGACTGGTCTGTCAAAAACGTCACATCCACGCTGCACATCTGCTGGGGCGCGCAGGCCGGAATCTACCACCACTACGGTGTCGGAAAGCTTCCGCTGGATAAAAAAATCTCCGGCGTTTTTGAACACGTTGTTCTAAACGGCCGTACAGAGCTGCTGCGAGGATTTGACTCAAATTTTCTTGCTCCGCATTCGCGCTGGACGACCGTTGACGATGCCGCGCTGGATAAATGCCCTGACCTTGAAAGGCTCGTTGTGGCGCCTGATGCCGGCACCCACGTCGTTATGTCGCCAAAAGGCAAGCAGATTTTCGTCTTTGGCCACATGGAATACGACGCCGATACCCTCGCGCAGGAGTATTTCCGCGACCTTGAAAAAGGCACCCCGGATGTTCCGTGCAATTATTTCCCTGACAATGACCCCAAAAACCCGCCCGCTATAACCTGGCGCGCCCACGCCAACCTGCTTTTCTCAAACTGGCTCAACTACTACGTCTACCAGGCAACACCTTACATGTTATCCTGAAATATTGCCGTGGTGTCTAATGTGCACAAAGGCTTTCTTGTTATTAAATTAACTTAATGAAAAAATTAGTAGTGTTGTTGAGCGGCATTGCGCTGGGGTTTTCCTCAGCACAGGCAATAGTACAGGAAAAACCGGCGAAGTTTTCAAGCACAAAACATGCGGCGGTTTCAAAGCGTGAGGCAAAACGCGAAGCGTCATTTTCGCACGCGCAGCCGGTATTGCAGGCGCGCTCAAACTGTACCTACAATGTATCGTTCCACGGTGTTAATTACCAAAAACTTGTCCGCGCAGAACGCACAATTTTAGGCCGGACATACGAACACCAGGATGCGGATATTCGTTTAAGCAGATTAGAACGGGCGGTTTTTAACAGGATTCACCCCCATTTGAGTTACGACCAGCGCCTTGATAACCTAATCCTGAACGCATCAAATAATTCCACAATCGGTATCCCCCAAAACAATCTTTCCAAAATGGAGCAGCGGGTTTTAAACCGGACTTTCGGGATGGATACAACAAAAAACCGGATTGAGCGGCTTGAAGAAAATATGTTCGGTGCGGTGCAGTCAGGGGATTTGGTTGCGCGTTACGAGACGCTGAACCGCGCATCAACAAGCTACAAGGCGCCTGTTGTGTACAACACGCAGCCGTCAACCGGCTGGCGCAGAACGGTCGGGAATATGATTATGGGCGGTACGGTAACGGGGATGACCCCGCCGTTGCACGCCGGCATGGATCCGTACTCTGATTTTATTGATAACCGCGCACCCGGCGGCCGGGCGCACTACCACACGGGCAACCGCGGCTGGGGTTACGGCGGACAGTCAATCGGCACCCGCACCGGTGTGACGATTTTGGACTAACAAGGTTGAGATGGCTCTCCCCCGCGCAGAATATATTTTGTACGGCACTATTTGCGCTCGTAAAAATTTTGACTTCCCCAAATTTGTCATTAAAGTAATCTCATCTGTTTAGATGAGTCAAAAATACGTGAAATTGTGGATAATATTGCTATCATGCCATTTGTATACCGACTGCAAAAAGTAATGGAGTTTCGAATCCGGAAAAAAGACGAGCAAATTCAAGTTGTTCAGCAGGCGCAGCAAGCGGTATACAAGGCCGAAGACGATATCCGCAAAAACGACGAGGATATCTCATCCACAAAAAATAACCTGCGTCAGGCCGACCCGATGATGTACGAGGTTTACGACAAATACTTAGAACACCTCTACCACAAGGCCGAACAGCTTCAAGAAGCACTCCTGCGCGCACAGGAAGAACTTGAATACGAACAGCAAAAACTTATCCAGCTTGAACAGGCCGTTAAAATCCTTGAAAAGCACAAAGAAAGACAACACGAAGCCTACAAAGAAGAAGAAAAAGCCGCAGAATTAAAACAGTATTCCGAACTTGGCGTCACGCGCTTTTTCAGACAGTCAGTGGACAAAGCCGAAGAAGATGCACAAATACTCAAAAAACTGGAACAATTGGAGCAGCAGTGAACAATTCCCGATTTTTTAACAACGAAATGACAATACCAAAGCCGCTGGGGATGCCGGAACTTTTTGCCGGATTCGGCGAGTTTGAAAAAAGCGCCGAAACACTCGCCGCGGATTTTGGCACGATGCTTGATAATGTCGCGCAAGATATTTCTGAGAACAAAGTTAAAGAACCGATTAGAGAACCGATTAAAGAACCGGTGAAAAACACTGCCAAGGCCGTTGTTAAATCCCCAGCCAATGACAGCGACGCTGCCCGCGCTGCCGAGCCCGCGCAGCAACACGCGCAAGATTTGCCACAGGTGCAAATAATGCCGGATATTTACCTTGATGAACCCGTTCAAATCATCACAAAACTTGAAAACCACCCGAGCGTCGGCTATACCGACTTCAAGTACGGTGTTTCGGAGATTATTGAAACGATAAAGGATATTTTAGACACACGCATTCAGCAACTGCCGCAGCAATTACCGCAGCAGCTGCCGCAGGAGTTGCCGCAGGAGTTGCCGCAGGAGTTGATGCCGGATGATACCCCGGCGCTTTTTCAGGACATGAGCGACCTTCAAGATATTGAACACATCAAACCCAAAATCAACTACGCGACAATCCAAATGAGCGACCACGACGCGCTTTTCTTTGCCGACCTTGTGGCAAAAAGCGTTGACGACCTGACGCCTGTCCACGTGCTTGCTCAAAATATTGCGCAGGCCATGAACCCCGAATCAAAAGAAACAGCCGCGCCCGCGCAGATTTCGGCGACATTGCTTAACGCAATCCAGGACGCCGCAAACACAAACAAACCGCTGCGCATTGATTTTGGCGAAAATGTTTCCGTTATTATAAGAATTACAAAAGACGGCTCAATTGCCGCGAAATTCCTGCCCGGCGACAGAGCCGTTGAGCAGTATTTGCGCAGCAATATCCCGCTCTTGCAGCAGCGGCTTGACTCGCAGCACGTTCACCACGAACTGTCATACAGCAGCGCAAGAGGATACCAAAGAGATAGAAGAAACAGAAGGAGAGACCACGATGAATGATTCGTTTATTACAGCATTGAACACGCAGGTGGCAACCGTCAACTGGATGGATGCGATTGCGCACAACATGACAAACATCTACACTCCGGGCTTTCGCGAGGAGCAGGTGAACTTCAAGACATTCCTTGGCGGTGCGATTGCAGACGGTTACGACAACAAAACCTCCCAAGGTAAGTCAACCCCGGGGCTTGACCCGGCGAACCTCTTTTTAGAGGGCAAAGGGTTTTTCCTTACCAAAAACGCCGAGGGCAAGAGTTTTTACTCACGGCTGGGTGATTTCCAGTTTGATGATGAAGGTGTTTACCGCGCGAAAAACGGCAACACCGTGCAGGGTTACATCCTGAACGACAAGGGTGAAATTATGCAGGGTACAAAATCTATCAGCGCGGATTTGTATCAGGAAACCGCGTTCAAGGGCGGCTCGCTTGATATCCCGACAACCACGATTAAGCTCTGGATTGACCCGCACAACGGCAAATTTTTAGGTAAATACGACGATTACGAGATAAAAGGCGACGGGACGATTTACGGGAAAGCCGATAACGGCAAGCGTGTTGTGCCGCTGTATCGCGTGACCACGCGCAACTTCCACAACGCGGCCGCACTGTTTGAGGTTAAACCCGGCCAGTTTATTGAGACCGAAGAATCCGGCAAACCCGTTTTGGGTGTGGGTGAAATCCGCGCCGGCCTGTTGGAGATGTCAAACGCGGACTTCAAGGCCAATATTTCGTACTTCCAGATGGCAAAGCTGCAGATGGAAATCTCTAACAAGCTGATTTCGTCAAACAAAGACTTGCTTGAAGAAGCACTGCGGTTAGTCGGACAGTAGTGTTACAAACTTGCCCGGTAATGAATAATGTCGTATAATGATACAAATGGCTAAAAAACGAAAAGAAACAGAAGTATTAAATATGTTAAGAAGTGAAACAACTCATCTTTGGGGCGCGATGTTTATCGTTGGCGGCGGCGGGATTGCATTGTTTTTGGGAGAACATAATTTTTGGAATAATACATTTGCAGCATTAGGAATTGTATTTTTCTTTATATTCTTAAATGCATATTTCATAAGACGAGATGAGATTGTGAAAAAGATAAACGAAATGGAGGATTAGTATGTTAGAACAAATTGATTTTATAAAACTATTTGCTTTTGTGGCTTTTGTCGGGGGATTGTCTTGGTACGCTTGGGTTATGACAACAGACACTCCTGAAAAATGGGCACTTAAGGGAAATAAGAAATAATTAATAATGCTCGTCGTCGAATATTTTAAAGTCCGGCGGGAGCTTTTCTTCAATGCGCGCAAAAAGCTCGGACAACGACCAGCCGAAACTCTCGGCAATCTTTTTGAACAGAACCATTCCTTCTCTGCTCTCGCCTCTCTCAAGCCTTGATAATGTTGAAGGCGCTATATCATTTTCGTAGGAAAACATGCGCAGACTTTTCTTCGTGACTTCTTTTCGCAAGTCTCTTACCGCCTGCCCCACTAATTTAAGGAATTCTTTTTCTCTGGTCTTCATTGTAAATTTTTTATTCCTTTTCTTAACAATTGTCCCATATCTGGGATTATATGCTATACTCGACTTGGGCATGTGCCTGCTGGGGCACAAAATAAAAGGAGAAAAAATGACAGAAGAAGAAAAAATGATATTAAGAGCGCTGGGGGAAGGGTTTACGTACAAAGAGATTGCAAAAAAATTCGCGATACCGCAGTACAAGATAACGCAGGCAAGAAAAGATATTATAAAAAAACTCTCCGCGCGCAACCTTCCGCACGCCGTCTACATTGCGATGCGAGACGGCATCACACAGTATTAGAATCCACTTTTCTATCTACAGTTTGCCCCTTTTTATTTTTTAACCCCCGCGTAATAATTTTATTCGGACACTATATTCCAGCCCTCTAATCCAATTCCTTTTTTAGGGACTTATATACTTAACTGGCCAAACCGTTAATTATTAATTTTTATAAACAATTTTTAGAATTGTAAACCTCATGCTAAAATTAGCATGTGAGATACAAAAAATTTGATAATTTTATTAAAACAATAGATTTGGATTTTTATCGTCAAAAATACTCAAAAATCAAAATTGTTGAAATGGATTTGCCCAGAAACATTCAGGTCTTAAAAACAATGTATTGTGTTTATTGGAATAAAGTTGACCTAGATAACATCCCCGATTATGAGAGATTATACGAGATTTATCATCACGAATTAGAAGATGAAATAGAAGAATTTCGCAGCAAAATAGAAATGTGTTCAGATTGTTTTAACAAGGGACTTAAAGCACGGATTTACAGAACTTGGGCGAGTATCATAACGCAAATCCATGCTGGCTATGTTGCCGAAACAGTCTTTGGCGAAGGCTCAGTTGCGATGAGCGATAAACTTGACCACGCAGGGAAAGATTTTGTTGTTTCGTATAATGGAAAAACTATTCCGATACAAGTCAAAAAAGAAAGCAAGCGTCCTGAAAGTCGTATTTCACGAGTTGGCGGGCGAGGCGATGAGCAAATAATAACGATAAAATATTGTGTGCCAAACCCAAGAGATTTTACCACGCCACGGTACATAAGAACAGGTGAACTAAAACCGCAGGTTTTAGATTTTTGCGAATTTTCCTCAAACGGGATACTAAAAAGATATGATAACGGATTTGTGGTGTTCTTAGATAAAGTGTTTCAAGAAATTAAAGACACATTAAGCTAACATCCTCTTTGGCACTGTAATCGGTTTCGGTAGCGAGTATTTTTTCAGCAAGCATACGATAATCCGGATTTATTTCAAAAGCGATAAACTTTCCGCCGTTTTGCACAGTAGCTAAACATTCAGAACCGCTTCCCGCAAAAGGCATAAGGACGGTAAAATCTCCACCCTCGGGTTTAGAAGCTTTAATGAGTTTATCTGATATGGCGAAAGGTTTTTGTGTTGGGTGAATAAGAATATCGTGCATTTCGTGCTCGCCACGCTTGTTTGGCTCTATTAAGCAATCGCAGGTTTTGCAATACATAATCCTTTCTTTTAGTGAAGCACCGCCAGCCAGTGTTGAAACTTTTATAACATCTCTTGGCAAAGCGCCCTTTTCATGTGCATTGTAAATAGTTTCTTTACCGTTTTTACTAAATCTGCCGACGGTTGTGGTGCGAGTTTTGCCAGCCGAATTCTTCAAAAAAGTTTCAGTGTACGGTTCACGAACATCATCTCTATTGAAAATAGGTCTATCGCCCTTCCAGCAAGTTATTATTGCTTCATGGCTTCTTTGCCAAAAGTGTAACGATGGAACATTTTTATTTGTGTAATGCCAAATGAGCCATCTTTGCTTATCAATATCAATCAGACAAGAAATTCTCGCCAGAATCTCGCTAAACCCATAAATATAAATAGTACCTGTTGGCTTAATAACACGCATAGCTTCATTAAGCCATTGTTGCGTCCAGTCCAGGTAATCTTGTAGAGGCATGTTGTCTTTGTTATTACCAAAATCTTTACCAATATTATATGGTGGGTCAGCGATGATAATATCAACAGAATTATCGGAAATGCCCCGCATTCCAAGACAACAATCTTCTCTATAAATTCTGTTCAGTTCCATAAATTCCCCTGTATATTTTATCATACAATGTGATACACGTCAACAAAGTAATAATTAACGGTTTGGCTAGTCATGTATATAGACCCCCTTTTTATTATATAATTAGTCCATGGACAAACTCGGTGCTTTTATCGTTCCAACCGGAATCGGTGCGTCAATCGGCGGCTTTGCAGGCGACGCGTCCGCTGCCGCGCGCGAGTTTGCCAGCCGCTCGCGCCTTATCGTCAACCCAAACGTCGTCAACGCCGGCTGTTTTTCCGGCATAACCGATAACATGCTCTACGTTGAGGGCTATTCGCTTGACAGGTTTTTTAAAGGCGAAATCAACCTGCTGCCCTCGCGCGGCAACAAAATCGCCGTTATTTTTGACAAAGCAATCCCTCCTGATGTCCTAAACGTCCACCTGAACACAATTAATGCCGTCAAAACCGTCTACCGGGTTGATATTATAGGCCACGAAATCACCGACGAGCCGGTCGGCGTGAAATTTGAGGTGCAAAACGGGGTTTCCGCAGGCACTGTCGCCAACATTGAAACTTTGCTCGCAGCCGCCCGCAATGCCGCCGAAAAAGGCGCCGACGCGCTCGCGCTAGTGTGCTTTTTTGAAGACTCAGACGACATTGCATACGCCGCAGGCGCCGCCGTTGACCCAATCAGCGGTGTTGAGGCAATCTTGTCCCACTGCGTTTCAAAAGAGTTAAAGCTGCCCTGCGCCCACTCACCGGCGTTCGCGGACTACCAAATCAGCTCAAAAATCGTTGACCCGCGCGCCGCAGCAGAGTATATCACCCCGACATTCTTACCCTGTGTGCTTTTGGGATTAACTAATGCCCCTCAATTTACTCAAACCGGCGGCATAAATATCACCGACCTTGATTACCTTGTGATGCCCGCAGGTGCGCTTGGCTCAACCCCTGTGTTTGAGGCGCTTAAACGCGGGATAAAAGTCTTTGCCGTCAAGGAAAACACCTGCGCGCTCAACGTTACCGCAGCCGCGCTCGGCTTACAAAACGTAATCGAAGCTGCCACCTACAACGATGTCCTACGCTGTTTAAATGATGCAGACCGCGCCGCTTTGTAATACAATGGTGTCGGTACCAAAATGAGCGAAAAAACAATAAAAGAAATTATTCTGCCGCAGCGGTTTAGTTCCAACGGAATTAGAGTCGGCGAGCTTACGGCGCCTGCACCGGGCACCCCCGGGGATACTTTTGCGGGCTACGCCGTCCTGTTTAATTTCTTTGTTGAATTGGGCGGGCTCGGGATGCGCCATATTATCTACGCAACCGATATTGCCAAGCTTAAAAACGAGTTCAAGGACGAAAAAGGCGAATTTACGCTCGAATGCGCCAAAAAAATGGGGCTCAAAGGCTCGGACAAAGAGCTTGCCGCCGCGATTCAGCTTATGGAGGACTTGTTTACGCGCGAGCTGACCGCCCAGGACACCTACCCTATCAAAATCAGTGATTTTGAGCAGCTCAACTACACAAAAGACGGTCTGGTTCTGTCACGCACGCTCATTGACCCCGTGACCAAGGAGTTTGCCGAAATCGTCTATGACAGAGGCGATGTGGAGCGCATTATTAAAAAATATCTTAAAAAACCTGACGGGACGCTGCATTTTATTGAATATAACGAGCTTGACCTGACAAAGATTCAGGCCGAGGCCGTGACCTCCCCCTCCGGCGCGAAAATCAAGCGGATTTATTCGTACGACAACAAAAATAAGCTCAAATCCTATTACGAGAGCAGCCACAACTTTTACAGGACAACGCTTGTTGACGAACACGGGCGGATTGTGTTTGTCCACGAGACGCTCGGCCATATGATTAAGCGCAAGGTCTACATATACGACGATGCCGCGCAAACCGTTCTGTATGAGGTCGAAGGCGAACCAAAACTGCTCGCCGAAGGGATTTTGCGCAAAAAAACTACATACGCGACCCAAAACGGCAAAATGACCGATACCGTGCTTTCCGAGACAAATATTATGATGAGCGGCGAGACTGTTCAAATAAGTTAACATTGTCGTATCAACCGTCAAGCTGCCTGTGATTTGGCAGAGAAATACGAGATACAGCTTTCACCCGGTAGAACATTTCCGCCGCACAAACAAAGGTCTGTTCGTCCGCGCTGACGTAGAATTTTTCGGAACCGCCGCCGCTGACTTGTCCCAAATCCGCCGCGATAAATTCGGCAAAACAAGCCGAAGGGTCAATGAATATATCAGCCGGTGCGAATTTTGTCAGCACAGGCATCAGGTACGGATAATGCGTGCAGCCCAGCACGATTTTGTCGGGGTTGTGTGCTAGCATCTGATTAAGTTTTGATTGGATATTATCCAAGTCCACATTTGCCCCCTCAACCATCTTGACCCACTCGGGGCAGGCGATTTCAACTGTCGGCACGCCCGTGTGGCGGCTCCACGCACCCGAATCCACCGTAGCTTGCGTTGCAAAAACGCCGAGCTTGTCAACCTTTGGCAGGCAGCTCGCAACCGACTGGATAATCGGATAAATCTTGAACGGATACCTGTCTTTTATCTTGTCATAAACAACCGCCGAGGTTGTGTTGCACGCCATCACAACGTACGCTGCGCCCTGCTGCTCAAAAAAATCAAACGCGTTAACTGTCAGCTCCAGCAGCTGCCGGGGTGTTTTTGCGCCGTAGGGCATGTTTGCCGTGTCGCCAAAATAAATATAATCGCCTTCCGGCACAAGTTTTTTCAATTTTTCAAAAACCGTCAACCCGCCCACGCCCGAGTCAAAAATTGCGATTTTATTTTTGTTTAAAATAGGCATTTATTCCTTCCGCTATTGCCTTTGCTGTCGTATTTTTGCGCCCGTCGCCCGCAAGCTGCCCGCGCTCAATATCGTTTGAGATAAACCCGATTTCAACCAGCACCGCCGGCATCGTAGTATGATTTATAACATAAAATTGCGATTTAAACAATCCGCGGTCGTTTGTTTTGACGTCACTGATGAGTTTGTCATGCAGGGTTTGTGCCAAATCAAGGCTGTCGGGCCGCCAATGGTGCGTCTCAATCCCGTTGATTTCGGGCTTTACGCTGGAGTTCACGTGGATACTGATAAAAATATCCGGTGCCATTTTTTCGGCGAACGCAACACGGTCTTCAAGCGAAACATAGCAGTCGTCATCGCGCGTCATATGCACCAGATATCCCTGTTTTGCAAGAATATCGCGCAATTTTTTGGCCACGGTAAGATTGATGTCTTTTTCAAGCAGGTTGTCTTTCAGTGCGCCGCAATCTGTCCCGCCGTGCCCCGGGTCAAGCACAACGGTCTTTCCGGCGCCGGCACCTTTTGCTTTTTCAACCTTCTTTGGTTCAACAATCCTGACCTGAAGCGTTTTGCTGTCCGCACCCAAAAATGTGCTCACAACTGTGTCGGCCTCAAGAGGGATGCTGATTTTTGAGCCCGATACCGTCCCTTTTGCAAAAACAGTGTCCGCAAAATTAGTCTTGAATGTCTGCTCGTTCAGGTTGTTCACGTTGTAAAGGTGCAGTGTGAGCTTGTTGTACGCGCGTTCAACCCCGTGGATTAACGGTTCTGAAAACGTCAACCGCATCGTGCTGGTCAAATCTTTTTTCTCTTTTTTGTATGAAGTGATGCTGCTTGGAGCCGCGGCAAGGTTGGAGCTGCTTACTTTTTTAAAGTTGGCCAGCAGCAGCGACTGGTTGTCCGCGGAGAAAATCGGGATAAAATCCGTCAGGCTCTGGGTTTGGATAACGATGCGCGCCTTGTTGACGGAAAACTGCCCGATTTTTACGGAATCCTTGTCCGTCATTTTGTACTCGGTGTTTCGGATTTCGTCGTTGACATAGGTGTTTGGCAGGTCAAAAACTATCCGGCTCGGCTCGGTCAAAATCATCGGTTTTTCAATCATCAGTGACCCAAACCCGTTAATCAGCACGGCATCGCGCCGCGCGCTGACACTGTGCAGGTAATACCCCGTGTTAAAATGCACGGGCTTTATATCCTCGCCCTGTGTGACTTTTGTGTACTCGTAAAAATCACCAGCCGATGTGCGCTCGTCGCGGTAAACATTTCGCAGGTAGTCGCTGCCGGAAAACGTATCGGGTTTGAGCTTGACGACAATCGTGTTTTGAACCCGCAGAACCTTGATATTATTCGTGTTGAATCCGTCGTCAACGTTTAGCACCACGCGCACGATAGCGGCCGGGCTTGTTTCAAACTGGCTTATCCTGATTTGCTGCACCGGACCTTTTTCAAACTTCCAATCCAGCCGTGGGAATGTCAGGATTGCGCCCGTTATGTCAAAATATGCGCGCTTGGGGTTGTCCATCGTAACCAGCTTAAAATCAGTCATAACAGGCGCATCCGTGTCCTGTGCGGACAGCACAATCATCGCGTTTGATGTGTCAAAGTTGGCGTTTGTGATTTTAAACGGCGCAGGCGCGTTAGCCGGCGCGGCAGGCACTACAGAGGCAGGCTCGGCCGCAGGAATCTCAACAGGGTCCAGCGCCCAAACCTGCAAAAATAAGCTCAATGCCGCTATTAATAATAAAAACAACTTGCGCATACGGATATTGTATAGTATTTTTAACATTTTGGCTAAATTGTAACAAACGTGTTATTATGGTTGCATGACTGACGGGATTAAGAAAAAGGTTATAGATATTTTCTCAAAGCGCGGCAAATCAAACGATGAGCAGGTTAAGTTCTACGCCGGGTTTAATTATGTCCGGCTGGACAAAGATGCCAACGGCAACAAGTTTAACGCGCCGCATCTTTTGAACTACGCCGAAAAGTACCACTATCTTGTGCACGTTATGCGCAGCGTCGGCGGCGAAACAGTTTTGTACAACTACGATGTTCCAAGCAGCGACCTGTTTAAGTTTCTGCGCTCGTTTGAGGACAAAAATCTGGATGGCACAATTATTGAGATTAATAGGTACCTGCCCGGGGAGCTGATTTAGTGATTTGCAGCGAATTGTTTGAATGCGCCAGACCCTACCAATACATCGGCGGGGAGTTTTTGAGCGCGGACAAGGATTTTGAGGGGGCAAATGTAAGGGTTGCCCTTGCCTTCCCCGACAAGTACGAAATCGGCATAAGCAATCTCGGGCTGCGCGTGCTTTATGACAGGATTAATTCGGTTGAACGATTTATGGCCGACAGAGTGTATGCGCCCGAACCCGATTTTGCGCAGATGTTTGCCCGCGGCAAGCGGCTTTACGCGCTTGAGAGCAAGCGGCCGTTGAAGGATTTTGATGCAATCGGGTTTTCGCTCCAATATGAAATGGCGTACCCAACAGTCTTGAAGATGTTTGATATGGCAGGTATTCCCCACCGAAACGACGAGCGCGCAGAAGACGACCCGATAATCCTTGCCGGCGGCCCGTGCGCTTTTAACCCGCTGCCGATGTCGGATTTTATTGATGTTTTTTTAATCGGCGACGGCGAGGACAGCATCGTTGAGGTCTGCAAAATTCTGGAAAAAACAAAGAATCTGCCGCGGCGTGAGCGTATCGCTGCGCTGTCGTCAAACGGGCGCTGGGGAAAAGCAGTTGGCGGGAAGGTTACAAAACGCGTTGCGCAGCTGACTTATGACACCGCGCCCAAATCCTACCCGATACCGTTTAGTGCAGGGGTTCACGACAGGGCGGTTGTGGAAATCCGGCGCGGCTGCGGCAGGATGTGCCGGTTTTGCCAGCCCGGTCACGTGACGCTGCCCGTGCGCGAAAGACCTGCCGAAGACATAATCAAAATCGCAAAAGAACTTGTCCAAAATACAGGCTATGACGAGTATTCGCTGCTATCGCTCTCATCAAACGACTACTCAAATATAAAAGAGGTCATCAAAGAATTAGGTGCGGAGTTTGATGCAAAAAGGGTTTCCGTGTCGCTGCCGAGCCAGCGGATTGACGGGTTTGACCCCGAGTTGGCGCAGCTTGTCCAGCAGGTGCGCAAATCCACAATGACACTCGCACCCGAGGCCGGATCGCAGCGGCTGCGCGATTTAATCAAAAAAAATATATCCGAGGAGCAGATTTTGCACGCAATCGGCTCCCTCTACGCCGGCGGCTGGACAAAGGCGAAACTCTATTTTATCTGCGGGCTGCCGACAGAAACCCTTGCCGATATGGACGAAATGGCGCAGCTGCTGGTAAAAATAAAACAGCGCGCGCCAAAAATGCAGCTTACCTGCAGCCTGTCTATTTTTGTACCCAAACCGTTCACACCGTTCCAATGGTACGGTCAAACGGATTTGGACAAGGTTATGGAGCACATCCACTACCTCAAATCCAAAACTCCAAAAGGGGTGAAAATCAACTACCACGACAAATTCACCTCGCGTTTGGAGGCTGTTTTGACGCGCGGCGACGAGTCGCTTTGCGCGTACGTTGAGGCGCTTTACAAAAAAGGCTGCTATCTTGACGCATGGGGTGAGTATTTTTCGCCGCAGCTCTGGCATGACACAGCCGCCGGGCTTGGCATTGATTTGGACGCGCTGGCGCAAAAGCGTTACCCGTTTGAGCTTCCGTGGGATTTTGTTGATGTCGGGGTTGATAAAAAATGGCTTTGGCGGGAGTTTCAAAACACGCACACCGCCCCCGTGTGCCAGACAGGCTGCGTCAATTGCGGGGTTTGTAAGAATCCGGGTGTAAAAAAAATCACGGCGGATTCATATAACGGAAAATTGAAAACGGAAAACGAGAAGTTACCGCAAGAAAATTCCGCTCATAAATACCGGCTCAAAGTCAAAAAACAAGGTGCCATGCGCTACCTGTCCCACCTTGACTGGCAAAATACTTTTATGAAATCCGTTGCGCGCGCCGCTCTGCCCGTCGCGTTCTCACAAGGATTCAACCCGACGATGAAGATTTCGCTCGGGATTGCGCTGCCGCTTTTTATGCAAAGCGAATGCGAACTGGTTGATATTGAGCTTACGCGCGAAGTTGACAAAATAAAACTCGATTTGCCAATCGTGAGTGTTGAAAAAATTCCGGTTAACGCGCCCGCAATTGACCAAACCGTAGCCTGGGCCGAGTACAAAATAACGCTTGTGCCGCAGAATGAAGGACCCCATTTACCCCCCCTTTACAATTTTAAAGATTTGATATACAATACAGAAAAGGTTCTAAATCTTGATGAAATTATAATTGAGAAAAAGAACAAAAAAGGTTTATTCAAAAAAACAGATGTGAAACCGTCAATTAAATCGTATGAGTTTAAGGATGAGAGTCTGTTCATAGTGTTAAAGGCCGGCCAGGGCGGGACAGATAGTGAAAACCCCGGCGGGTGTCGCGACAAAAGCGGCGATTTGCCTGCTTTGCGTGCGGATGTTCTGATGAACGTAATCGCACCGGACGTGATTTTTGACATTACACGCACACGTTTTTTTGATAGTCAGATGAAAGGAATTTAATAAATGAGACGAAACAATTTTAACAGAAGGAACCACCGGCCTTCGCAGAGTTCTTGCGGCGCAGTGACGGCCGATGCGCCGGATAGAAAAATTATTATAGCAGAACGTGACAACATCGCGGTTGTGCTTGAAAACGGCAAGGTGTCAGACTTTTTTATCCACAAAAGCGACGTGCTCCTCGGCGATGTTTACATCGCGACGGTAGATAACATTCTGCCAAGTATTGACGCGGCATTCGTTGATGTCGGTACCGGCAAAATGGGGTTCTTGCACGCGCAAGATATCACCGGCAAAGGCGAGCTGAAAAAGAAGGTTTCGCCAAAACAAAAGCTTATTGTGCAGGTGACAAAAGAGCCAACCGGTCACAAAGGGCCACGGGTTACGACAGAAATCAGTCTGCCCGGCCGATTTATCGTGCTTATGCCGCACGAAACAGGCGTCAATGTCAGTAAAAAAATTGAAAATAACAAAGAGCGCGCACGATTGAAATCGGTCGTAAACCTCCTAAAACCCGTCGGGGTCGGGGTTATCATCCGCACGGAAGCCGACGGCGTCAGCGAGGCCGACCTTCAAGAGGATTTGGAAATCCTTCTTGAAAAATGGAACAACATAATCACCACGGCCGAAACGCTTACCCCGCCGAATCTTTTGTACCGCGATCAGGATTTGTTATATCGCGTAATCCGTGAGGCCTGCACCGAAAATACAAAAGAAATCCTTGTGGATACAGCGTTTGCCTTCCAGCGTGTGCAAAATATTTTGCAAAACTGGCACATGAGTAAAAATATTAATGTTGAACTTTACAAAGGCAAAGAGCCGATTTTGATTGCAAAAGGCGTCCACAAAGAAATCAAGGCCGCCCTGCAAACAAAGGTTCCGATGCCTTCCGGCGGCTATCTTTATATCCAGCAAACCGAGGCGCTGACCGTGATTGACGTCAACAGCGGCAAGTTCACCAGCTCGTCCACGCAGGATGAAACGATTTTGAAAACAAACAAAGAGGCCATCCACGAAATCGCACGCCAATTGCGGCTTCGCAATATCGGCGGCATGATTATTATTGACTTTATTGATATGATATCGCGCTCTGATAAACTGGCGATTATGGAAGAGCTTGAAATCGCGCTTGAACCGGACAAATCCAAACCGCAGGTCGGCCAGCTGTCAGACCTCGGGCTTGTTGAGCTGACACGCCACAGGCAAGGGCAGAGCCTGTCCGAAATCTTTACGAAAAAATGCCCGCACTGTCAGGGGTCAGGGTATTCTATCGCCGAGTTTAATTTCACAAAACCGTCCGATGAAACAAAACCTGAAAAAACCGAGTCAAAATCAGGCAGAAAACGTGGCGGCAGAAAAACAAAACCGGAACAAAAAGAAAATGACTTGCAGCAGGAAAATACCGAGCAGCAAGAAACCGCCGAACAACAAGAAAAACCGGCGCAAAAACCAAGACCTTCACGCAGAGGAAGGTCAGCCAAGTCGGTTGAAACGGCGGCTGCCGAAACAGCTGCACCGGTTGAAACAGTGGAAACGCCGGCCGATGTTGAAGCACCGGTAAAAGCCGTTGAGCCTGAAACTACCGATGCGCAGACCGAAACCAAAAAAGAAGCACCAAAAAAAAGCCGCAGACCAAACCGCGGCGCCGGCAAAAATAAAGCAAAAACAACAGGAAAGGATGAATAATTATGGCAAACATTTTAACTCATTTGAAAAACGCGGCGACGGACATTAAGGCGGGCGATTTTGCCGGTCTGATGAACAAAGCAAGTATCCGGGCGCACCATTTGTGGGACATTTTTCAAGCGCAATGGCAGGCAGAACCTGTTCGTACCGCAATCATTGCAGTATCAGGCGCGCTGGCAATCCTGTTTGCGATTATGCTTGTATTCAGCTTGTGCTGCGGCAAAAAAGCTGCACGTCAGGAATTTGTGCCGGCAAACGATGCACCGCCGGTTAATCCTGCGCCCCTAAACGATGTTGCACCGGCTGCACCGGCAAGTGCTGCACCAACAAACCCAACGCCTGCAAGCGCGCCAGCGCCGAATGCCGTGCCGCCTGCTGCTCCACCTGCGGGACCTGCTTATACGGGGCCGGCCGCA
>DBCX01000044.1 GCA_002293275.1 Cyanobacteria bacterium UBA947
GCATTTGATGTTTGCAAGTATTTTGATCAGGCGTATGATACGGTTTATTACAAATCACTCGGGGATATTCCTTACAGCATAAGGGTTAAAAAATGAAAAAAATCAAACTCGTATATCCGCCGGGCGGGTTGTTCCAAAGAGGAGAGGACAGGTGTCAATGCAATGTGGACGCGTCAACGGCTTGCGCTGTCAGGGCGTGCAATGACCTCGGGTATATCGCAGCCGTGCTCAAAGGAAAGTACGATGTTGAATTGAAAGATTATCAGGGCAAAAATTTAGACGAATTTCACGCGGGTGATACGGATGTTTTATTTTTGAGCACAACAAACGCAACGATTTTCAAAGACTTGGAGATGGTAAACAAAGTCAAGCGCCCCGGGTTGGTTGTGATTTTGAAAGGTGCGATATTTTTCAATCCGGCAGATGAAATGCTTGCGCAGCTGGATTTAACCAATGTGGATTATTTAATCGGCGGTGAGGCGGAGTTTATTATTGATAAACTTTTGGATGCGCACTTTTTGGGTGGGGATATGCCGCCCGGCGTTTTGTATAAATACGACGGCAAATGGGTTAAGACTGATTTTAATATTTGGTTTGATGATTTGGACAGCCTGCCGTTTCCGGCGCGGGATTTGATGGAAAACGGTTTGTATGTTCGCCCTGACACCGGCGAAACTCAGGCCACAATAACCACCTCACGCGGCTGCGGCGCTGATTGTATTTTTTGTTTGACGCCGGTTATTTCAGGTAAAAAATTGCGGCTGCGCTCCGCACAAAATGTGTTTGATGAAATTTTGGACTGCTATAAAAACTTTGGGATAAAAAACTTTTTTTTCAAATCCGACACATTCACCATGAACAAGCCCTGGGTTATGGAACTTTGTGATTTGATTATTGATTCAAAACTAAAAATCCAATGGGCTGCAAATTCGCGGGTCAATCCGATTGATTTGGAAACGCTTGAAAAAATGAAGCGCGCCGGGTGTTACCTTGTCGCGTTCGGGTTTGAATCGGGCAGTCAAAACTCGCTTGATAAAATGAAAAAAGGCACAAGTGCCGCGCAAAATCTGCAGGCCGCAAAACTGGCCAAACAGGCGGGGCTGCTTGTTTACGGGTTTTATATGATAGGTTTTCCGTGGGAGAGGGCGGATGATTTGGCTGCCACGAAAAAACTTATGTTTGAAATAGACGCCGATTTTATAGAGCTGCATATCGCAACCCCGTTTTACGGGACGCAGCTGGCGAAGATGTTTCCGGCGGATACGTTTGGCAAAGATTATTTCAAAGAACTGTTGGAGCGCGTTCGCTCGATTAGAGCTAGCGAACGCCGCNNCTGCGCCCGTCATTTATTTTGAAAAAACTTTTTAACGCAAACCCTAAAGTTCTGCGCAACTATTTTGACTACGGAATAAGACTGTTGAAAAACTGTTTATAAAACTTTTGCGTACAAAATAATTTCCGGGAAGAAATTCGGGTCGTGTGAATCCATCCAAAATTCGTAACCCAAATCCAGAGAGTCTAAATAAAGGATTATGTCAAACAAGTCGTCCATCCGGTGGTAAACACTTATCGCAAGTTTTGGTTTGTGCGTGCGCAAAATATTTTCCGCACCTTTCAGTGCGCGCTGCTCGGCGCCTTCAATATCCATTTTGATAAAGTCAATTTTGTCAATGTTGTGTTCCTTACAAAAACTGTCCAAATCCACAACATCAACTTTTATACTTTCCAGTTCAAAATTGTGAACAAGGCTTGAAGCGCCGTCGGACTTGAGATAGAAAGTCATTGTGTCAGGCTTATCCCAAAGCCCCAATTGATAAAGATCAGCATTTTTAACATTTTTTTCGGCCAGTTCGTCTTTAAAAAATTCAAATTGCGTCGGGTCAGGCTCAAACCCGATAATTTTTCCGTCTGGTCCGACGGCATCCGAAAGGGAAAGGGCGTTTTTAAACCAGTAAACACCGCCTGCTCCCGCGTTGATTAAAATATCACCCTGTTCTATCGGCACGAACGGGTGGTGGTATTGTTCAAAATCCGCTGGCGGCAGAGGTTTAAATTTTTTGGCGGCGATAAGATCTTCAACCATAAACCAAAAATCAATTCCGCCAACATCGTACAATTCAATCGTTTTATCAAAAACCTGTCTGCTGCGTTTGTCTTTTAAAAGTTTGCGTGCGGACTTCAACTCAGGTTTGTAATCCTTTGAAAAACCCGATTTTTTCTCGGGCATAAAAACAAAACATCCTGCCAGAATGATTCCAACTATTACTAATGCATACCAAGACCTTTTCATATCTCAATTCTATCCCTTCCGGGGTCAGTTGTCAACCGATGCGTACAGCACCAGACCGGACAAAAAATTCGGACTGTGATAATCCATCCAAAATTTGTAGCCCAAATCCATCGCGTTTAGTTGTAAAATAAATTTAAACAGGTAATCCGGCTGCGCAAAACACGATATTGCAAGCCGCGGTTTGTCTTTGCGCAGGGTATTTTGGGCACCTTCAAGGATATAAGGTTCAGAGCCCTGCGTTTCAATTTTTATAAAGTCAACTTTTTCAATCCCGTTTTTGTGGCAGAATGTGTCCAAATCAACAACGTCAACCAAAAATTTTTCGCCTTCAAAACTGTAACCCCAGACGAAACTTGAAATCCCGCCGTCGCCGGTGTGCAGCAATATTGTATCCTCGCAGTCCCACAGTCCCATTTGATAAAATTGAATATTTTTTATACCTTTTGCCGCGATATCTTTTTTAAGAAAATCAAACTGTGCCGGATCCGGTTCAAACGCCAAAACCCTGCCCTTGTCGCCGACCCATTCGGAAAATCTCACAATATAACCCGAATCAGACCTGCCGCCCGCGCCCGCATCAATCACCGTAACCCCTATTCCCACCGGCGCTTGCGGGTGGTTATATGCCCAGTAATTTGCCCATGATGGTGCTTTGAACTCGCCGCTTGCTACCCATTCAAACACTTTTTCCTGCGTAAACTCCGGGTTATCAAAAAGTTCAACAGCTTTGTCAAAAACCTCCGTGCTGCGTTCATCTTGCAAAAGCGCACGCGCCTGTTTAAGCTCCTTTTTGTACTGACGCGCATACGTTTTGTCTGCGGCAAAAGCCGGGACCCCAAACATCAGGATAAGTATTAACGCATAAACCAACCTTCTCATTCCACGATTTTACCGCGGCGGCGCTTGTTTGTCAACAATATCTATGTGGATAATATACACTAACGCAATTTCACTTTAATATCAACTAATGAGGAAATTTTTTGCAATCATTTTTGTGCTGCTGATGGTGCAGCCGGCGCACGCCGTTATTGAAGGCGGCAACGCGGGTGCTATCAACAGAAACTACGCCGAGCAGATTAAAAAACACGATGTGGAGCGCGAATTTATTGAGACAACGCCGGAAGATCTTGAAAAAGAAAAAAAACAACGCGAGGAGGAAGAAAAAAAATTCCGCGATGTCAAAAAAGGCGACGTTATCTACAACCCGAAGTTTGAGTTCAAAGATGTTGAATTTGAAGGCAACACGATATACTCGGATGATGATTTAAAATCTCTGGGGCAAGATATTTTGGGCAAACAAATTTATCTGGAAGATGTTATGGATTATGTTGTTGCGATAAGCCGTCACTACCAAAAAAACGGCTACATCACGACATACGCGTACATTCCGGAGCAAGAGGTTGAAGGCGGTGTGATAAAAATCGTTGTTTTGGAATCGAGGATAAGCAAAAAAAATGTGACCGGTAATTTTTGGGTGCGCAAATTCTACATAACAAATATTTTGACCGGCTGCCGAAAAATGAAGGTGGGTGCGGTTTTTAACGCGAAACCTTTTCAAGGTGTTGTGAAAAAAATCAATCGTGAACCGTATATGAACACGATTATCGCTATTGAAAAAGAAGGCGACGATACGGTTGTTGACTTTGATATAAAAGACCGCGCGCCGTTGATGCTCAACACAAGCTGGGACGATTTTGGCCGTGATTTAATCGGCAGACAAAGATGGTCGGCGATTTTGGGCTCACAAAATTTGACAGGTCTTGGCGACAAGATTTACGGGGGGCCTATTTTGTCAAGACATTCGCAAGCTGCCATCGCGGGGTATGAACTGCCGATATCACCTTGCGGCACGACTTTGGGGTTTGAGTTTTCAGGGGTCAAGGTCAAACCGCAGGGTGATTTTTCCGAGCTCGGGCTTCGCGGCACATCAAGATTTTTCACGCTTATCGCAAAACATCCGTTCATAAATAGTGTGGACACAGATTTAATCGGGTATGCTGCGTGGGACTGGATTGATACGAATACAACGATAGCGCTTTTTGACGAGCCGCTTGTGACGTACGCTCTGCGCGTGCCAAGAGTCGGCGCAAACTTTGTCCGCGATGATTTGACGGGCAGATGGATTAGTAATGTTGAGGCGGCGTTTGGTATTGACGGGGTCGGTTCAACGGGAAATGTGCCGGGCGGTCCGCAGACGTCGTTTCAAAGATATACGGCAAGCGTCATCCGCGTCCAAAAACTCCCGAAAAATATACTCGGGATTTTACGTGTCAACGGGCAGTATTCACCGCAATCGCTTTTTCCGGCGATGCAGATGTATTTGGGCGGCCCGTATAATATTTGGGGTTTCCAGCCAAGCGAATTGCTCGGTGACTGGGGTGTTGCAGGCGGTGAAGAGCTGCGCTTTCCCGTGCCGGGGCTGAGAAAAATTCTGCCCGAAAAAATAAAACATTTGGATGACAGGATTAAATTGACCGCGTTTCACAACTGGGGTTTTACAAGGCAAAACGCTGATGTCGGTGAGGCGCCGAAAAATTTTATCCAATCGGTCGGGTTCGGCGCCTACATAAATATACTGGACAACCTGAATGTTCTTATCGGGGTTGGGTTTCCGCTCGGGTCCAAATTCTTTGACCAAAAATCCGCACGGATGTTTTTCAGTGTGAACACTGATTTGGACAGGTTCTTAAAACCGCGCACTCACAAGCGTTCGTAAGCCTCGTTATCTTTTATCTTTTTTCTTATCGCTGCCGGCCCGCCGTTTTCGTACAGTTGTGAGAGGTTGTTGAGCCGCAGTACAAGCGGGTGTTCTGAATTTAGGTGCGGGTTTTTATCCCATTGTTTGATTTCGGCAATCGTCGCGCGGAGTTCTTCTTGCAGGTCGGATTTTGCGTTTAAATGAACCGACTCGTGCGCGATTAGCGCGGCAAGCACCTGCGGCGGCGCGTTGCGGTATTTTGCGTTTATGATAATTTTNNTTTGTCCTCTGTTGTCAGCGCGTAGTGGTCTTTATATTCGTATGAAATAAACCCCAGCTCGTAAAACAGGATTTGAGTTGTTTTGAGCTGTTCAAGCGTTTGCAGGTCAAGGATTTTGGCCGCAGCAACGATTCTGCTGTCGTCGGTCACGTACGCACCAACGCAGTTTATGCTGAAAAATACAGCTAAAATTATACACAAAACTCTCATATATTTGTTATCGTAAAAACCCGACCGAAACTTTGGATTTATTACGGAACTTTTACAATTTGCTTTCGTCTGATACGGTATAAGAGAGGGAAATTATGAAGAAGAGCTTTTTGGCGGCCGTCATGGCAGCTTTTATATTTACGCCTGCTTTCGCGACGGAGATTTTCCAGGGCGGATCCGGCGGTTACGGTGCAAAAATCAATGATTTGGGCGGCGCAACTGTCAACCAGAACACAGGGACAAATGCGCAGATTGGCGTCACGGGCAACGGTAACGTTGTCAGATGGGATTATCTGAACGTCGGCGCAGGAAAAAGACTTGATTTTAATTTTACACAGAACGGCCAGGTTGTTGTGAACAAGGTAACCGGCGGTGTTTCAAAGTTTGCAGGTACGGTCTCGACCAGCGGTGAGAGCGGTCATTTGATTATCTCCAACCCGAACGGTATGATTTTTAACAATGGCGCGGTTATTCAAGTTGACACTGGCAGCGCGACGCTGACAACCCACGATGTCAACTGGGACGGCCAAAAAAACGGTAGAATAACAACAACCAATACCAACAACAACGGCAGAATTACCATCAGCAACGGTATGGCTCCGGTGTTTAGAGTTAATAATGACTTAAACATCATTGCTCCAAACATTGATGTGATGGGCGCCGACATTTTTGCGGGCGGTAAGGTCCGTATGGTATCGGCTGACGGCGTAAACTTTGCAGCCGGCGCAAGTGCACGCGAAGATTTTGAGCACACAAATTTTTCAAACAACGGTCAAATCATTGTTGCGGACGCGAACGTAGAAGCAACGAACTCAGCGGTTGTTGGCGGGCAGCTTTATCTTTATGCAAATACCGTCAATATGAACAGAGCAAATGTGTCATCCGCTGATATAAACGTAAATAATAACTCTAATATTAATGACCTGACCGCGAAGCATAATATTAAAATCAACGCGAACGACGGTTTGAATATTAACAACGCAAAAGCCGGCAATAATGTGGATATAAATGTAAAAAATAATATCAGCAACATTAACGGTTTGACTGCGGGAAATAATATGACCATTACCGCGAACGGCAACGCGACAGCCAATAATTTAACCGCGGGTAATGTTCTTATGATGCAGAATATTAAAAACCTTAACGGCTCAAACCATATCACAGCGCCAAAATTTATCGCAGAGAGCATGGAAAATATTACTATTCACGGCTTGAAATCGGATGAGGTCCACTTTTCAAACCACAATTACAAGAACGGTCAAGGCGGTTATGATTTGAAAAATGTTAATATCGGTAATGTTTCGGCCTATACCGAGGGTAAAACAATTCATGATGTTAAACTTAATCAGCCGAATAAGAGTTTAAAAGTTATGGAATATATAGACGGTCTTGAAGTTGATACAAACAAGCGCCGGATAGTATTCACGAAAGGCAAAAACACCGGCAGCGGCGGGACTAACATCCCTGATGATGAAAAACCGCCGATAGTTCCGCCGGGTGATGACGAAGGAGGAACAATTCCGCCGATAGTTCCACCTGGCGATGACGGAGGAACAACTCCACCTGTAGTTCCGCCTGGCGACGATGACGGTGGTACAACCCCGCCGACAGTTCCGCCGGGTGAGGACGGTATCAACGCAACCGATGACGATACAGCGGCGAACCTTGACGGGCAAGATGCCACCAGCGGTGAATGGAAAGACGATGAAGTTGATGAAGATATTGATACCAGATTCAGACCGCGGTACAACCCAAGGAGTTTTGCGGCAAGCGATAACGAAATAAAACGCATCAAACGCGATGTTTCTCAAAACACTTCGGTGCAAAACGGGAAACTAAAAATCCAAAAAGAATTCAAAGTTCATTAAAAAAAAGACCCGCGAAAGCGGGTTTTTTGTGTTAAAATAAACTAATGCTTTTGTTAGAAATAATTCTTTTGGCGTTGGCGCTGTCGATTGATGCGGCGGTTATATCGTTTTCGTACGGGCTTTGTACGATAAAAAATCGTGTGCGTACCGCGGTTTTGCTTGCGGCAGGGGTCGGGTTCTTCCAGTTCTTTATGCCGCTTGTGGGCGGTGTTATGGCGCGCGCCGTGTTTTCTTATATTGAAACCTACGCGCATTATGTTGCCGGTGCGATATTTATTATTTTGGGTGTAAAATTTTTGCTGGACGCGTTTGGTGAAAAACAAACCGGTGCGAAATGTATCTGCACTCGCGAGATAATTTTGCTCTCGCTGGCGACAAGCATTGATGCGCTCGCTGCCGGCAGTTCGCTTTACCTTTTAAAAATTCCGATATTTATGCCGGCGGTGATTATCGGGGTTGTGACGTTTATCAACTCGGTGGCGGGGTTTGCACTCGGCGTGTTTTTCAAAAAGCTCGCTCCGAAACCGCTTGAAATTACAGGTGCGCTGGTGCTGATTGCAATCGGGGTTAGGTTGGTTTTTTAAAAAATCCGCCGCGGAGTCTAGCCCAAAACGGCGATGAAAAAGTATTTTTAAATTTTATACTGAACGTATGCTTGATTTAATAATAAAATGGGTACTATATGCTTTTGTAATCGTGTTTGTGGCGTGGGTTATGCCGGGAATTTCGGTGGAAGGTTTTATGGGCGCGATGTTTGTGGCCGTTATTTTGGGGTTAATTAATATACTGATTAAACCGGTGCTGCAGCTGATTACACTGCCGATAAACGTGCTGACACTCGGGCTTTTCGGGTTAATTTTGAACGCGTTTTTGTTGATACTGGCAGGTCACATTGCGCCGGGATTTTCGGTGGACGGGTTTTGGCAGGCGTTTTTCGGTGCTATTTTAATATCGGTATTCAGCGCCGGTATTTATAAAATAGGCGAAAATTAATGGCAGCCAAAAGGGTATTTGCTTATGCGCTATTGCTTTTGCTGGTGCAAACCGCGGTGTTTGCAGATGTTGAAGTTATGCCGTGCTGGGACAAGTTTGAGCGGGTGTACCCGAAGTTAAAGCTTTCAAAAAAGCAAAGAATCAAGGCGCAGGCTATTCATATTGACGGGCTGACGCAGTCTGAGGCAATCCAGGCGGAAATCGAGGCAAAGCAGTGGCAGATTGACCGGTTGAAACTTGCTGATTTGGAACCGGAAACGCAGGCTGCGCAAATAGATATTATCCAGTCTGAAATCGACAGGCTGCACGAAAAAAATTACGAGGTGTACCAAAAAAGCATATCGGATTTTGAGTCAATCCTGCGCAAAAAACAGTTGGAAAGATATCAGGAAACGGATTAGGTTTAGGCGTTAGCGCGCGGTATCAAAGTTCATGTAAAGGCACCAGATACGAGTCCAAACTTGGTGTACACTCATCAAAAAAGTTATTAAAGGCTACGCCTGATTTGTTATACAATTTTTGTGCTTCTTGGCCTGCTTTATTCGCGTCAACTTCTAAAATATTGAACTGATACAGGTCGTTATTTTTAGACCGTTGCGTTGGTGTAGGATATTCTCGGTCTGCTTTTACGTACTTTTTTGCTTGCCTGATTTCTTCCTTGGACATTTTCTTTTTGCCGCCCAACGAGTTTTGAACCTCTTCCTGATACGGAGTAAACCAAGTATTTCGCTTCAATCGTCCAATCAATCCGTACTGTTTTGCGTGTGCTGCTTCGTGCGCCATGGTATCAATACTCGGTATATTTTGGAATTCAATTATGCCGGAGGAAGGCCAAAACACTCCCAGATTTGGTGAGTTTTTCATTTTGTCAGAATTTGGTATTACAGCTATATCAAGATCTTGAAGCCCTTCTTTGCGTAAAAAATGTTTTGTCAACGCAACGGTTTTTTGTTCGCCGGGCAGCATCCTGTAAAATAAAAACTCATCACTTTTCAATCCGTCAAGAGTATTAATATCGTCCCCGAAGGGATTAACGGTAACAGGGTCAACATTACGCAGAGCAACGCTGTCTGTTGTCACAAGGCCATTGCCGTCGTCCGTAAACTCGGCATTTATCCGGCGCCCTTGAGCATCTCGTTGCTCGCATTGCCATTTTATTTTCCCGCCGTCAGAGATTTGAGAGCTGTTGTACAAGGTGGTTACGTGTATCTTGTCCGAGGATTTATCGACGTTTTGTGTCATTGTCCCAACTTTTTCCAAATTGCCGTTGCGGTTTTTATAAGTTTCAACCTGCCTGTTTGTCAGACCCGACTCTTTAACATAAGTTTTGTAAACTTTGTGGGTTGTTATCCGGTCGTTTTCCAAGACGTTGCGTTGGACTATTGTTTCGTTCCCGTCAAAAAAAGTTACAATTTTTTTGGTCAAACCGTCTTTTGCAACTTCAACCTCGTCAAATTTCACGGCGGTTTTCGGCACATAAAAGTCTAAATCTGCGGGGACATTTTGGCTTGTGATTTTTCTGACGAGCTGATAGGTATTGTCGGCTATTCTTGATACGTTCATGCAAATTTTAAATTGTGTGAATATCAAGAATTGCCTAATTTGAGGTCGGCGGCTTAATATTTTTTTACAACCGGCGGCAAATTGTAACAAATTATTAAAATTTTTTGTCATGGGGGCAGTTTTTGTTTTCAGCTTTTTTAAACCGGATATGTTGTCAAAAGTGTCAAAAGTACAAATTAACCAAACAAGTTTCAAAGGCTATGATGCTGCGCCTTTAAAGAATTCGTTTATGCAGGATGTAACGCTCCCTAAACAAGCTGCTGTTATGGAGCAGCTTACTAACATCGGCAGGCGCGAAGGATTCAATGTTGCAGGGTATGACATATCCAACTGCAACCATTGGGGGCAGGACGATAAAATCATCAGACGCTTCAAAGACAAAAGCGTAATCGTCCCCGGAGTCGGCACAAAGTTCTTGACTCCAACATATTCTGATCGCAAGTTTAAAGATAACAATCACAGAAGGGTGGAAAGGTTTTCGCAAATGACCGGTATGGAAATTGTTGAACCGGCAACATACTTGTTTGAAGGCGGGAATGTATTTTTGGGTAAAAAAGACGGCGTACCTTGCATGTTGGCCGGCGAATCTGATCTTTTGTACCAATGCGAAAGTTTGTCTAATCAAGGATGCAAGCGGCCGGAGATTAATCTTATAAAACATAGCGCAGAGTCTTTGAACGGTTTTAGTAAACAAATTAGAGCCCAATATCAAGATGCCGCTCTGGAAGATATCGGCAAAACATTCGGTGTTGAAGCAAAAAATGTCTCAATTATTCCGCAGGCAAATTTCCATTTGGATATGTTTTTGCGGCCGGTCGGGTTTCCGAAAGTTTTGATAAACAACCCAAGACGTGCGCTGCAAAACCTTGCAAATCTTGCCGAAAACGCAAAAACTTCCGACGAAAGGTTTTATTGGTCCGAGCTTTTTGATAAGACAGAAGGTTACTATGACAGCATTAAAGAAGAGGGCTGGGCAAGCACCGGTCAGGTGAAATCCGTACTTATCCGGCAAGGTTTTATTCCGGTTGGGATAGGTGCAATTTATGGTGAAAAAGGCGACATAAATTTCATTAACGCTGTTGTGAACAAGCACTCTGACGGCAGGATTGGATATATTACAAACAGTGCCAGCTCAAGCAATCCGGATGATTTAAAATTGGAAGACCTGTTTGAGCAACAGTTAAAAGACAAGCTGGGAAACGTTGAGGATGTGTATTTTGTGCGCGGACAAGACAACTGGTTAAATGACGGCAAGTGTTCCATAAGACATGATTTAGGCTATTTTGAAGGCGGCTTGCATTGCCTTGTTTGCGAGGAACCTGATTTTGAGGCGTGGGCGTAGCTGATATTTACTACGAAAGTCTAATAAAAAATTCCGCTTTCAGGGAATAACTTTTTGCCCGGAATAATTTAAAGTGGTGTGTGGAAAGATAGGAGAAAGCTATGAACAAAGAACAAATTTTGGAAAAAATTGCAGAAAAAACCGGTGTTGCACTTGAAGATGTAAAAAAAGTAGCCGACGAGCTGGAGCATATTTTGCACGAAAAAATGGGCAGCGGTATTGACGGTATAAAAGACAAAATCGCCGGCATGTTCGGCCCGGAAAAGTAATTACCAAAAGGGCACTTCGGTGCCTTTTTATTATTTTAAATAATTGTTAACATGGAATTGTTTTTGCCGCGGTTATGTGTTATCCTGTGCGTATGTCTGATTTGAGAATAGAACCAATATCGCCCGCTTCGGTTAGAAGGGTCTTGCTTTCAAACCAGCTTACCGATGTGCAAAAAACCGAGTTTTTAAAACAGCACGAACACGTAATCCGGCACACACTGGCGCCTGAAACCATAACAAAATCGGAATTTAAAATGATAATGCAAAACCGTCCGCTTGTACGTTTTAGGCCGCTTAGAAACTCGTTCACTAAACAAGGCGACAAGGTCCTGCTGGCAAAAACTCTGGGAGTTGAGCCCAAAGAAATTGATAATTATATTAACGCAATTATTAAAAACGATTTTGCCATAATCCATGAAGCAAGCGAGGACGATATAGAAAAGGTGCGCACTTACGTGTACAGACATGGGACAAAAGAGCAGGTGGTGGATTACTTGGGGCATGAGTTGTCTGATACAAAAACCGTTTTGATAAAACTATNNACAAAAACCGTTTTGGAAAAATTATACCAAACTTTAAGAGATCATTCCGGCGGGTTGGCGGATTATTTTTCCAGACCGATACACCGGATGAGCAACAGAACATTGGTGCAGTTGTACGATACGATAGACAAATCGTTGAGAGCCGGGGTGGTTTCAGGCGACATTACAGCCGAGAAGTGCGACAGCACGGCCGAGTGGGCGCTTGTTCGGATTTACGAAATCCAGAACAATTCCAAGCTGATAAAAGCGCACGACAAATTCAGAGAGCTTAAATAAGCGTCGGGGTTAGTTTGCACCGCAGCGGATTTATTTTAATTTCCGCACAACTTTGCACGGGTTGCCGACAGCAACGGAGTTTGGCGGGATGTCTTTAACAACGACGCTGCCCGCGCCGATGGTTGAGCCTTCGCCGATTGTAACCCCCGGCAGAATCACCACCGCGCCGCCAATCCAGCAATTGTTTTCAATAGTTATCGGGTAGGCAATTTCCAGCGCGGCATTTCTTTTTTCAACGTCAACCGGGTGGGTTGGGGTGTATATTTTAACATCCGGCGCAAGAAAACAGTTGTCGCCAATTGTAACGTGCGCGCAGTCAAGAATTGTGCAATTCATGTTAATAAAAGTATTTTTACCGATTTTTGTGTGGATGCCGTAATCAAAATTGATTGGTTCAACGATTACAACATTATCCAGTTTTTGGTTCAGGATTTTCTCGGCGTTTTCGGGTATCGGGTTTGCATTAAACTCTCTCACCCTTGCGCGGCAGGTGTCTCTCAGCGCCTCCATATCAGCGCCGGTAGAAAAATGCCATTCGCTTGAGAGCATTTTTTCGTACTCTGTTTTCATAAACAATACTTCCCCCGTACGTGCATTTTATACCAAATAGTATATTCTTGTCAACAATGACAAGCTGCGCACATTTAGTTTTGAATGAGTTCCCCGGGTCTTTCAACTTAAACCCTGCAAAAAACTGTGCGGCCTGGTTTGCAAAAAACTTGTACAAATCGGGGTTGGCGTCGGGATCAAGCAATTTTGAGAGTACGGATGTTTGCGAGAAGGGGAGCATCTTGGCACAATACGCCGCGGACCAAGCGCCGCACACCAAAACCGTTAAAATACAAATTATTGTTTTTTCATAATCCGGGCAGCAACTTTCTCATAGGTCAAAATTAATCAAACAACCTATTTATTGGTGACAAAATTTCCGAAACTCCTTTAATGAGTTCAACACCGGACTTTTCCAAATCAGCCCATTTTTGCGCGTCCTCAGCTGTTTTTTCGGAGTCAACCAACGGCCTTTGCTGCTCGTACGGAACGACTATATTATCCTTTGGGTTGGTCAATGGTCGTTGCTGCTCATACGGGACAACTATATTATCCTTTGGGTCAGTCAGTGGTCGTTGCTGCTCATATGGAACAACCACATTATCCTTGGGATCAGTCAGTTGCATGCGCTCTGCAAAAACTACCGAATTCCCCACCCAAAACAATAACGAAACTAAAATGGCTATTTTTCTCATCAATGACCCCCCTCTTTTTTTGTACGATACTTTTTTCTAAAAGAAAATTACGTGGTAAATTTAGTCCGGCCAGCACCATTCTCTCATAAGTTTTTATAATTTGCAAGTGTTTTTGTGTGCAAGAAAATGCGGACACGAAAAAAGGGACTCCTATGAAGTCCCTTTAATTTAATCTTGCGGATTTATTCCGGGCAGCACAATTCTCTCATAAATTATTGCGCAAAATAAGTTTGGCTCATGGTGCTGCTGTTGATTTTGTCTTTTGTATAAAACTCAACCTTTCCTGTTTTTATGTCATACAATGCGGGGATAACCACAACCTCATGGTTTTTAATATATTCGTATATTATTTTATCTTGTTTAGCTAGCAATCTTGCACCCCGGACAGCATTGTTTCTGGTAATGTTCATATTGAAATCGCCTTTTTGTTTTTTCGCAAGTTCAATTGAGGGTTTTACGCTGTCTATTAGGCTGTGAACTTGTTTGGTTTGGTGTTTTGGGTGTTCAATAGCTGTTGAAATGCATCCGCACGATGTGTGTCCCATGACAACAACAAGTTTTGTACCAAGATGCGACAGGGCATATTCAACAGAACCGACAACGTGGTCATCAATGAGGTTGCCTGCATTTTTAATTTCAAATAAGTCGCCCAACCCTGCGTCAAAAATATGCTCAAGCGGCACTCTGGAATCCGAACATGAAATAATTACGGCAAAAGGATGCTGCCCTTTTCCAAGCTCGTCTAATATTTCTTTGTTTATATGCGGACGCTGGAATTGCATGTTCATATAGCGCTCATTCCCTTCCTGCAAGAGTTTCAGCGCATCATTAGAATTCATACAGGGATGAATTTCGCCGGCAAATGCCTGCACACCAAGAATTAAAACCAAAATTATTAATATTTTTTTCATAATAATCTATCAAGAGGAATCAAATGGAGACTTAAGTACGGATAAGACTTTCTCCAAAGAAAAAGTATGGTGGAGGATAGGAGATTCGAACTCCTCACCCCCTGCGTGCAAAGCAGGTGCTCTNNTGCTCTACCAAATGAGCTAATCCCCCAAATTCAATTTTCAAACCGCGGGCCGCTGCCCGCGACAAGCAACCGTTACGCCGCCGCGTAAACACTCACCTGTTTTCTGTCGCGCCTGTGCGCTTCAAATTTTACCTGTCCGTCAATCAACGCAAACAATGTATCATCAGATCCGATGCCGACATTCTCGCCCGGGTGGATTTTAGTTCCGCGCTGACGCACCAAGATATTACCGGCCTTGACAACCTGCCCGCCGAACTTCTTTACGCCTAACCGTTTCGCTTTCGAGTCGCGTCCGTTCTTGGTGGAGCCGACCCCCTTCTTTGATGCCATTTTCTACGTCCTTTCGATTTATTCTGCTGCTACTTCTTTTGTCTCTTTTGCCGCAGCGGTCTTGATTTTGCCAATCATTACTCTTGTAAACTGCTGTCTGTGACCTTGTTTTTTTCTGTAACCCTTTTTGGGTCTTTGTTTGTAGACAATAATTTTTTTGTCTTTATCGTGTTTTACAACGCTGCCTTCAATCAATGCGCCCTTTACATAAGGCTTTCCGACTTTTGATTTTGCGCCGTCCACTATCATAACTACTTTGTCAAATACGACTTTTGAATCCTTTTCGCCGCCGAGAAGTTCCACATCAACGTAACGTCCTTCCTCAACTTGATACTGTTTGCCGCCTGTTTCGACTATTGCGTACATCTTTTTGTCCTTTCGCTAGTTAGCTTACCTTTAACGAGTACGGGCTCCGCCCTTTTACTCTCGGCTTGCTCGGGTTTCGTAACCATGCGGTTTTATTGAACGATTGACCCATATACAACTCTAATTGTACGCGCTCAAAACATCAAGTCAAGGGGGTACAGGCCGCGGTGTTAAAATTTATTAATTTATGGTATAATTTTTTGTATGGAGTTGAGGGATATCGCCGCTAAATTTAACATTTCGACCGACACGAGGACGATTAAGCCCGGTGATTGGTATCTGCCGCTTAAAGGCGCGAACTTTGACGGCGAGGACTATATCCAAACCGCGCTGGACAAAGGCGCTGCCGGTGCGTTCGCCACAAAAGACATCCCCGGGACTTTCAAGGTTGAAAACACTTTGATGACCTACCTTGAACTTGCAAAGTTGCGTAAAGAACAAATCGCGCCGACTGTTGTTGCAATTACGGGCAGCTCGGGCAAAACCACCACAAAAGAGATGGTCGCCTCGGTTTTGGGGCAAAAATTTAAGGTCCACAAAACTTTGCTCAACCACAACAACGAAGTCGGGTTTTGCCAGACGATTTTTTCTATGCCAAAAGACACGCAGGTGCTGGTGGTGGAGATGGGGATGCGTGGAGCCGGCGAGATTGAGCTGCTTTCCAAATATGCGCAGCCCGATATTGCAATCATCACAAACGTCGGCAGCGCGCACATCGGACGGTTGGGCTCGGTGGAGAATATAGCAAAAGCCAAATGTGAAATCACCAAATACCTGAAAGGCACGCTGATTGCGCTTGACAGTAAACTGCTGCGCAAATACTGTAATTTCGCCGGTGAAAAAATCTTTTACCCGGCAGCGGACGATTTTAACGCTGAAAATACCGCTGCCGCCACGCAGGCGGGGTTAAAATTAGGAATGACGACTGACCAAATCAAAGCGGGGCTTGCGGCGTACAAACCGATTGAAAAGCGCTGGGAGCAGGTGCGCGCGGGCGGGTTTAATATAATAAACGACGCGTACAACGCCAACCCGGAGTCAATGACAGCGGCGGTGAAGGCGTTTGTTGAGCTTTACCCGAACTCGGTTGTGGTGCTGGGCGATATGGGCGAGTTGGGCGAACAGGCGGCCGGGCTGCACAAGCAGGTCGGGAAAAAGCTTTCCACTTTCAATTCTCAATTTTCCGTCTTGACAGTTGGTGAGCTTGCAAAGCACATCGGCGGGGACAAACATTTTGATACGATTGCCGAAATATCCCGTTACATTCTTGCAAATTTTGACAAAAACACTACAATATTCTTAAAGGCGTCGCGCCCGATGAAGTTTGAACAGATAATAGAGGAACTTTCCAAATGATTATGGTAACGATAGCGTTTTTGCTCGGATTAATACTGTGCCTGTTGTTCGGGGTGCCGTATATTGATTTTTTGCAAAAAAGGATGATAGGCCAGTATGTAAAAGAGCTTGCGCCGCACTCTCACGCGAGTAAACAGGGGACGCCGACAACGGGCGGGGTGTTTATGGTGACGGCGCTGGTTGCGGCGGCTGTGATTACGCTTTTGCTTGCGCAAAAACTCAAAACCGAGGCGCTGATAATCCTTTTATCGCTGTTATTTTACACGTTTGCCGGGTTTCAGGACGATTATTTAAAATTGAAGGGCAAAGGTAACGACGGGCTTTCACCGAAGGGTAAATTTTTGCGTCAGCTTGCTATCGCGCTTTTGCCGGTGTCGTTTTTGTTGATGTCAGGTCAAACGGGGATTGATGTCGGGGTGTATCATGTGGAATTAGGCTGGTTCTATCCGCTGCTGGCGGTTTTTGTGATAACGGGTGCGTCAAACGCGTTTAATTTAACGGACGGGCTGGACGGGCTTGCGGCGGGGGCGGGGGTGCCTGTGTTTGTGGCGAGCGCGCTGATTGCGTTTTTCACCGGGTATACGCAGGTTGCGATAATTGCGGCTGCGGCGGCCGGTGTGCTGCTCGGGTTTTTGAAGTTCAACGCGCCCAAGGCGCAGGTGTTTATGGGTGATACGGGCTCGCTTGCGATTGGCGGGCTGCTCGGGACGCTTGCCGTGATGGGCAAGTTTGAAATTTTGCTGATATTGCTTGGCGGGGTGTTTGTTTTGGAGACGCTTTCGGTCATCATTCAGATATTCAGTTACAGAACAACGGGCAAACGTGTGTTCAAAATGTCGCCGCTGCATCACCATTTTGAACTTTGCGGCTGGTCGGAGGCTAAGATAGTCAAGGTATTCACGGCTGTTTCGGTGCTGTTTTGCGCGGCGGCGTTGATAATTGAGTGGGGTATCCGGTGAAGGGTAAATTTGCAGACAGTCCTGATAGCTGCAGCGGCCGTAAGGCGCTTGTTTTGGGGCAGTCAAAAAGCGGGATTGCGGCGGCAAAACTTCTTGCGGCGCAAGGTTGGGATGTTTATTTGAGCGAGTATGCCGATGTAGAGCCGGTGCAGCTTGACGGTGTTCGGGTGGAAACCGGCGGGCACAGCGATGCGTTTCTTGAAGGCGCCGAGCTTGTTGTGACGAGCCCCGGGATCCCGCCGCACAGTGAGATTTTGCAAAAGGTCAATGCGGCGGGAATTGAGCTGATTTCAGAGATTGAGCTGGCATATCGTTATGGCGGCGAGTGGATTGCAATAACAGGTACCAACGGAAAAACGACAACCACGGCGCTTGTGGCGCATATCCTCGGTGAAACGCCGTGCGGTAACTATGGCCTGCCGCCGTCAGAGCTGCAAACTGACAGATACGTTTGCGAGGTCAGTTCATTTCAATTAGAATTCAGTCCGACATTTGCGCCGAAAATCGCAGTGTGGACGAACTTTGCGCCGGACCATCTTGACTGGCACGGGGGGTTGGAAAACTATTTCAACGCGAAAGCGGGTATGTTTAAACGTGCGCAATACGCCATGTTGAACGCGGCAGACAAGAGTTTAGCTGATTTTAAACCGGCAGGCAAAGTGTTTTGGTTCGGCGTGCAGGATTACAAAGACGCAATTTATTTTGGCAAAGAAAAAATTATTGACATAAAAGATTGCCCGATTTTCGGGCGTCACAACTACGAGAACATTGAGGCGGCAATAATTTGCGCCAAAATTGAGGGTGTGCCAAACGAAAAAATCCGCGAAAAAATAATGTCATTTACCCCGCCCGAGCACAGGATGGAAAAGTGCGGCAAGCAGGGCAAAATCAGTTTTTACAACGATTCAAAGGCGACCAATCCGGAGGCTGCAATCGTTGCGATAAAAGCATTTCAGGATAAAGATGTGGTGCTGATTGCGGGCGGACGGGACAAGAACACGGATTTGAGCGGGTTTTGCGAGGCGGTTAAAGGTCACATCTCGAACGTTGTTTTGATTGGTGAGGCTGCTGCGCGGTTTGAGCAAAACCTTGCGGCAAGCGGGTTTAGCAACATAAAAACCGCACCGACGCTGCAAGCGGCAATTGATGCTGCGGTGAGCTTGAACCCTGATGCGGTGCTGCTATCGCCTGCGTGCGCGAGTTTTGATATGTTTAAAAGTTATGAGGAAAGGGGAAAGGTGTTCAAAGATTATGTCGGTTAGACGAACAAGAGTGATAAATAAAGAACCGATGCCGAGCGTAATCCTGTCCTCGCCTGACAAAACGTTGCTTTTGGTGGTGACATTCCTTGTTATTATCGGGTTTATGGCGATTTTCTCGGCGACTGCGCCAAAATGTTTGGATGAGGGCGGCAACCCTGCGCAGTTTCTTCTTCGCCAGCTCGGGTGCTTTGTGGTCGGGTTTTTAGGGCTGAAATTCTTCGTGAATTACGATTATAAAAAGTTGCCGAAGTGGGATGTTATGGTTTTGGTGGTTATTATTGCATTGCTTGCGCTGGTTGACTTTACGCCGCTCGGAGTGACGATTAACGGTGCAAAACGGTGGATAGCGCTGGGCGGGTTTCAGCTGCAGCCGTCGGAGTTTGCAAAACCCGCGCTGGTGCTGCTTTTTGCCAGCGCGTTCCAACGCAACGCAAACCTGTTTGAGCGCAAAAAATGGCTGCTCGCGATTTTGCCGATAGCCGCGATTATTGCGTTTGTGTTCATCCAGCCGAATTTAAGTATGGTGATTTTGCTGCTTGCAACTACGGTTGTGATGTATTTGAGTGCGGGCGGGTCGTTCAAATTGTTTTTCACGATGCTGGGTGCGGGGATTGCAGGGCTTGTTGTTGCAGCGGCGACGCTGATAAAGCCGTACCAGCTGCAGCGGCTAAAAACGTGGCTCAACCCTGATTTGGACCCGCTTGGAGCCGGGTACAACATAATCCAGTCACTCATTGCGTTTGCGGCCGGCGGGTTGTGGGGAACAGGTTACGGGGCGTCTATCCAAAAACTCCAATATCTGCCGGAGTGCCACACGGACTTTATTTTTGCGGTGCTCGCGGAAGAATTCGGGTTCATCGGGTGCGTGCTTTTAATTGGGTTGTTCTTCACGTTTGTCCAGCGCGGGTTTTTGATAGCATCGCGGTGCTCTGATATGTACGGAAAAATTCTGGCGGTCGGGATAACGTTTTCAATCGGGTTTCAGGCGTTTATGAATATGAGTGTTGCAAGCTCGTTCCTGCCGGCAACGGGTATCCCGCTGCCGTTCATCAGTTACGGCGGCTCGTCACTTATTGTGTCTATGTGGATGGTCGGGATTTTGTTGAACATTTCGCGCAAGCGCATCAAGATGATTAAAGGTGAGGGTGCAAATGTCTAAATACTTCGTGACAGGCGGCGGGGGGTAAATGATGGGGTTGCCTCGCAAAAAATATTTCGTGACAGGTGGTGGCACCGGCGGCCACATATATCCGGCGATTGCCGTGATTGATACGCTTTTGGAAGAAAGCGCGCAGGTTTATTATGTTGGCAACCCGAAAAATCTTGAGTTTGAAATCGCATCACAAAAAAGGTATGACTTTTTGGGGGTGAATGTTAAGGGTATGCCGCGTCAGTTTGGGGCAGGGTTTGTGAAATGGTGTGTGCAGCTGCTGGCGGCATCGTTTAAGGCCGGTTATTATATTAAAAAATACAAGCCGGATGCGATTTTCGGCACGGGCGGGTATGTGTCGGCGCCTGTTTTGATTGCGGCGATTGTTTTGGGATGCCCGTATATGCTGCACGATTGCGATGCGCAGCCGGGGCTTGTCACGCGCAGGCTTGGGTCAAAAGCGGCGGTTGTATCGCTCGCGTTTGAAAGTGCAAAAAAATTCATCAACAACAAAAATGTCGTCGTTAACGGAAACCCTATCCGCGACGCGTTCAAAACCTTGACGCAGGAGAGCGCGCGCGAGGCGCTGGGGCTGGAAAACAAGCTTACCGTATGCATTATGGGCGGTTCGCAGGGCGCAAGAACGATTAACGATGCGGCGGTTGAGCTGTTGAAAGAACTGTCGCACCAAAATATTCAGGTGATTTTTCAAACCGGTAAAAAGAACTTTGAGCGTGTGATAGAGCGGCTTATCAGCATTTATCCGGAGTATGCGTGTGATAAAAATTTAATTGTGCGGCCATATTTTGAAGATATGGTGAGGGTGTTGAAATCAAGCGACATCGCGGTTTCGCGCGCAGGGTCGTTGAGCTTGTCGGAGATTTGCGCATCCGCTGTTGCGGCGGTACTTGTGCCATATCCGCACGCTGCGGCCGACCACCAGCGCAAAAACGCCAACTATCTGGTTGAGCACGGTGCGGCGCTTTATCTTGAAGACTCTGATGTGACGCGCCAATCGTTGAAAAGACTTATTGATGAACTCTCTGAACCGGTGCGTCTGGCGCAGGTCAAAAAAAACTCACTGGCGCTGGCGTATTTTGACGGCTGCGAAAAAATTGTTGCGCAGTTGAAGGCGATCGCTAATGTATAATTTAGAAAAAATAACGGCGGCGCTTGAGCGGCTCGGCAACCCGCAGGACAGTTTAGGATGCATCCACGTGGCGGGTACAAACGGTAAAGGGTCGGTGTGTGCGATGCTGGCGGCTGTTTTGCAGCAGGCAGGTTACAAGGTCGGGCTCTACACAAGCCCGCACATTTACGATTACACCGAGCGGATAAAAATAAACGGCGTGCCGATTGCAAAAGAAGAGCTGAGCCGGATCGACCCGGAATTGAGCGAGTTTGAGGCGCTGACGGTCTTGATGTTTCAATATTTTGCGCAAAACAAGGTTGATGTTGTTGTGTTGGAAACAGGGCTTGGCGGCAGGCTGGATGCGACAAACGTGATTAAATCAAACCTTTGCGCTGTGCTGACGCGTATTGATTATGACCATACCGAGCGGCTCGGGACAACTTTGGAGGAAATCACGCGCGAAAAAGAAGGGATTATAAAGCCGGGGTGTCCTGTTGTGCGAAGTGGAAAATTGAAAATGGAAACCGGAAAATTTCTCCCGCCGCTTAAAGGTGCGCACCAGAAGGAAAATTTGGCGCTTGTGCTGGAAGTTATAAAGAAAATTTTTCCGCAAATTCCGGATGAAACAATTGCTGCGGGGCTTAAAAAAACCTGTCATCTTGCGCGGTTTCAGCAGGTGAGAGAAAACCTCATTGTTGACGCGTGCCACAACCCGGGCGGCGCAGCTGCGCTGCGCGAGAGTTTGGACGAGTGCTTTCCTGACAGGGCGCGCCGGTTTGTTTTCGGGTGTTTGGCAAACAAGGATTACGAGAAGATGGCATCCGCGCTTTTTAGGCCCGAAGATGATATTTACTTTTATGAATTTTCGCACCGTGATCCGGGCGGCAAATCTGTTTTATCGCGCAGGTTCAACGGCAAAAAATTCCGCTCGCTGCAAGAGCTGCCCAAAGACGACGCGCTGGTGATTGTTTGCGGGTCGATTTATATGATAAAAGATATAATACCAAAACAGACGTTACTTAATCGGGAGCTATCTCGTCAATAAAACTGCCTGCAGGCGGCGGTGCGGGGCTGAATTTTGTACACGAGTTCCAGATGAGCGTTTGTTTCGGGTCGCTTATTGACGGGCTCGGGTAATAGTTTGTGCAAACGCCTTTGAGCATATTTGTTGAGCCGTCAAGGTTCGATTGGAAATGGCAGCAGCAGTTGCAAATCTTTAGGATAAAACCGTATTCGTACAGTTTGACTTTGAGCTCGTGGAGCGCGTCAATCATTCTGATGTGGCTGGATGTGGTGTAGCGCTTGTCTTTGAAGATGAACCGAACACGCGCAAGCCCGCTTTCCGAGATGAACTCCAGCTTGCACGGCAGCTCGCGGCTGTTTGACATTACGACAACATCAACGCCGAGTTTTTCCGCGCCGGAGTCCTCTGAATCCAGCAGTTTATCTCGTATTGCGCGGATTGGCGGAAGGTGCTTTATTATGTGACACAGGGAATATATCGGATACAAAAACAAAAGCCCGGCCTCGCGCATGGTTAATTTTGATTTGATTAAACTCAACCCGAAGCCTAAAATCAACAGCAGGAATGTGAACAAAACGATTTTAAAATCAACGATAAAATAATAGTGGTAAGAATGTTTCAGAACAACCAGATAGATAAACATCAACAGCCAAAAGTTCGGGTATAAAAGCGATAGGACGTGTTCTGCAAAAACAAAGTTGCGTGATTTTAGGCTGGCGGCAAAGTTTTTTCTAAACAGGCTCAGGCGCACGGACAGACGCGCTTTTTTGAAATCGTAGTTGACGGTATCAACAAAGGTCTGGATGTTCGGGTTGTAAAAGCACGGGTGGCCGATTTCGGACAGCAGCAGGCTGTATTTGAGTTCGGAGTTAATGTCTTTAAAATCAATGAACTCCAATTGGTCGGCGATTTCTTTTTTCATCACAAACACGCCGGAATCCGCCTGGGACGCGAGGTTGAACAGTGACCGCGCGCGGCGCATAAAGTTCATGTGGTATTTTTGGTATGCAGCTTTTATTTTATCTATTGGGCCGAGAGTTTCGGTCATCATAAGGGTTTCGCCTGAAACGACGCTGTTTCTCAGCAGTGCGGTGTTCACAAGCGACAAAAAGTCCATCGGAATATTTCTGTCCCCGTCAATAAATACGTAAGAATCAATCCCGTGGTCGCGCGTGAGGCGCTCTAACAGGACAGAAACCGCTTTGTCCTTGCCGACGGTGCCGACATCTTTTATGTTGAGAACTTTTATAAAATGCTCGTTAACGAACAGTTCTTCGGAGCTGTCGATGCAGTTGTCAAGGATTACAAAGACTTTTATGTGGTTTACGGGGTAATCCTGCGCTTTGATTTCACGGATAAGGTTTGACAGTGTGGTTTTGGAGTTGTGCGCGTAGATAATGATTGCGATACTGTCTTTACTGATATCGTTTAGATCTGCCTGCGCGTGGGCAAGCCTGCGTTCAACGGTGAACCTTTTGCCGCCCAGGTTTCGCAGCGCGAGCGCCAAAAAGTACAGCGTGTACACTGCTGCATAAAAATACAGTAGATCCAGAATATATTCCATTCCCCAATTATATCATGGACTAAATTAATTGCGCAACTTTTTGAGCATTTTTTGACGCAATATCAATCACCTGATGGATAACAGCGAGCATAGATATTTCGTTTTCAAGCTTGTTTACGCAAGAGCCGATACCGACTGCGCTTGCGCCGGCTGTAAAGGCGAACGGTGCGGTTGTCGGATTGATTCCGGTTGCGCTCATAACAGGCATCTCGGTGTTCGCACAAAGCTCCATTGTGTTTGAAACGGTAAGTTGTGCACGCTCCATCAGCCCTCTGATACCGTCAGACGGGTGCATATTGAAGTGGCCTTCGGTTTGAATCAGGTCAACACCGAGTGTTTCAAGCTCGCGGACAAGCTCAATTTGCTCGGGTACGGCAAGTTCACCCGGAACGGTCACGCACATAAAGGTGTCGCCGATGAGCGATTTTGTTTGGTGCGCAAGTTCAAGGACCTCTGCCGCGCTGAACGACATACCTTTTTTGTAGAGCGCGTCGTAGTTGCCAAGTTCCACGGCGTCTGCGCCAAGCTCAACCGCGCGGGCAAGCTCGTGCGGTGCAACAGATGATACAAACAGCGGCAGGTTTGTTGTGGAGCGTACTTCGCGGATAATATTTTCGTTAGCGCAGATATCAAGCGCGCTTGCTCCGGATCTTTGCGCCGATGCAGCG
>DBCX01000024.1:0-15173 GCA_002293275.1 Cyanobacteria bacterium UBA947
TATAGATATTGAACGCGTTTTGAAATCACTTGACAGGCAAAATGCTGCCGCCGCTGCGACAACTCCGCCGCCGCAAGAGGACGTTGAGGATGATGACGAAAGCGCGATTGTTTTTCAACCAAATTTGTTTGTGATTGAACAATGTAATTTCCGGCTGGATAAAGGCAAGTACAAAACAATTGAGTTTGGCAATCTTGATGCGGCGCTGACGCTTGATAAAAACGGCAACCTGAAAATTCAATCGAACAAATTTGATTTTGCGCAGGGGATTTCAACGCTGCGTGTTATTTGTGATTTGATGAAACAAAAATATTATATCCGGCTCGGCTGCAAAGATGTTGAGATTGATTTGATTGCGACATCGCTTTTGAGTTTGGAAAAAGAGATTACGGGCAGGGCAAGCGCGCTGCTTGAGTTGAACACCGATGACAAATTCAAGCTGAACGGGCTGATATTGTTTTCTGTTAAAGACGGCAGTATATCAAAACTCGGGCTCGTGCAGTACGCGCTTAATGCGGCCGCGATTTTTAGAAACCCGATCACGATGATTAGTCCCTCAACGCTGCTTGATTTGGTGAACATACCCGAAGGTACATTTGAAAGTATTGACGGTGAGCTGCGGATGAAAGACAATATCATCAACCGGATGAAAATCAAATCCGCCTCGCCACAATTGAGTTCGTTTATTGCGGGCAGATATAATCTTGAAACGCGCGACACATCGCTGCGGATTTACACAAAATTCAGCAGTAAAAATAAAGGTGTTGAAGGATTTTTGAGAAACCTTTCTTTGAATAGGCTGGCAAAAACATTTGATGTCGGTGATAAAAACAACGCGAATTATTACGCTGCCGAAATTGCACAGCTGCCCGAAATTGAAGGCGAGGACGAATCACAAATATTCTTGACCAAAGTGGAAGGCGATGTTGAGCGCAACAATTTTATCTCGTTTTTGAAAAAGTTAAAATAAAAAAATTTAAACATTGCCCGGTTTGATTATACGATTGTTTAATTAAAATAAAAGTATTTCTTTATTACCTTGTATTTTATAGAGTAACAGGGGATTTAGAAATGAGAAATAAAAATTTGATTTGTACATCTATGTTAGCGGCTGCACTTGTGGCCAATTTTAATATCGTATCTTTTGCTGCGGACGCTGTTGTCCACGATGATAGTGAATATTCTGCTGCCGTGCAGGCGGCAAACGAGGCAGAGGGCATGTATGTAATTGAGGTCGCAGGCGATATAACAAGAGGCGCCACATTCAGCGGTGATGTCACCGTGATGGGAAGCGAGGGCACGAAGCCTACAACAGGTTCAATGACTTTTGAGGGCGGCGCGTTAAAACAAGCCATAGTAAAAGATATTACTTTTGCTCCGGGTGCCGGCATTACCAACAACAGCGGCTGGGATCCGGAACTCGGTCAACATTTGACACTGGATAATGTAACTATTACAAACAACGCCAGCGAGGCGATCTCTAATACATCAAAACTCACTATACAAAACGGCTGCTCATTTGACGGCAACACAGCCCGCAGCAACGGCGGCGGTGCGATTCTTAATATCGGGAATGATTCAACATTAGATATAAGCGATTCGTCGTTTACAAACAACCAGGCAGTCGGCTCCAGCGGCGGTGCGATTAATAATATCGGTTCTGCGGATATAACAATTAAGGACACGACTTTTGCAGGCAACCAATGCACCTACTACGGCGGCGCGGTACATACCGGCAGCGGTGAGGTAAATATAACCGGCGGAATTTTTAACGAAAACCACGCGGACGCGGGCGGTGCGCTTTATAATACCGGCGGGACTACCAATATAACAGACAGTATCTTTACCGGCAACTATACTAACGGAACATCCGCACCAAGCTCTTACGGCGGCGCGATTAAAAGTGTCGGTATATTGAATATCACCGATACGATATTTGACGGCAACCATGCAACGTCCGGCGGTGCGATTGATACAGCGGGCACGACAACCATCACACGAGGTGAGTTCAAAAACAATTATGCCATCGGTTACGGCGGCGGTGCAATATCCAGTGACGGCGCATTAACAATTGACGGTACAAAATTCACCGAAAACCATGCGACCGATGAAGGAGGAAACGGCGGAGCAATTAATGCCGGAAGTGCTTTAACAATTAAAGGCGGTGCAGAGTTTACCGGTAATACGGCGGGCGAAAGCGGCGGTGCAATCAGTGGAACTTCGATAAAGCTTGACGACGCGACATTTACCGGTAACATAGCTTACGCCGGAAACGGCGGCGCTATCAGCGGCTCGTTTGCGCAGCTTGATAATGCCACATTCGTTGACAACCACGCCGACAATGCTTACGGCGGCGCTATCTACATGTCAGGCGGGGACCTTACGGTAAACAATGTTAATTTTGAAGGCAACAGCGCTTTTTACGGCGGTGCAATTTTTAATTGGAATGACTTGACTATTACCGGCAATTCTTCATTCACAAACAACACCGCAACGGCGGGCGGTGCGATTTTCACTATCGGGAATTTGAATTTGAACACAGATGCGGGTGACATAATTTTTAGCGGTAACATTGCGACCGATATGAATAGCCGCGGTGCTGATATTTACATGAATGCCGTTGAAAGTACGACCGTAAACATAACAGGTGATACCGGCACATTGTATATGGATGGCGGGTTTTCCGGTTTGGGTACAATTAACAAAACAGGCGACGGTGATTTTATAATCGGCGGTGACAGCTCGTATTATGACGGGATTTTCAACAGCAACGCAGGAACAACGACCGTTACGGGATTGTTTTTTGGCGGCTTGAGTAACTTCAACGACGGCGGTACGGTCAACTGGGAAACCGCTCAGGCCAAAGACGGTTATGCCTCAATCAACGCGGTTGGCGGAAACCTTAATGTCGGAACGCTTGGCATGTCAGAAGGTGGGGCCGTTTTGTATTTGAACAATCCGGGGTATACAGATGTTCCGATGACAGACGAATACGGTGCAGAAGTTCTTATGGATTTTCAGCGCGATTTGATAGATGACGCTGTTGTGGTCAATGTTGCGCAAGATTCAGGGATTGTAAACTATGGGGACGTCACCCTCGGCAGCGACGATACCTACGAAGGTTTCCTTGACAACCACGGACTTTTGACTATTAACGGCACGGTTAACAACCCGTCACTGACCGGCTCTTTGATACAAAACGATGCCGGTGCCGTCACAAGAGTTGTAAACGAGTCTATCTTGCACATAGGCCTCAACGCTATTATCACACAAGGGACGATTGATATAGGCAACGGCGGTACAGGGTGTTCAATGGAAGTCTCTAACGGTGTACAAACGTATATCGGCGCTGATGTTATTATTTTAAACGGCGATGATAATACAATGCACATAGCGGGCGGTACAACAATTATTAACGGCAACGATGTTATGGCCGGCGATATTATTATGCGTGCAACCGAAAAAAGCCCCGGCGACGGTACCTTGATTGTTGACGGTATCGTTGAAAACACCGGCAAACTTGAGTGTGATACGGGAACGCTTGGCATAATATCAGGCAACTTGGATGTCGCGGACGAGTCCTACATCAAGTCCGGCACAAACACGCATATCACAACGCAAGGCATATTGAGCAATTGCGGCGGTGATACGACTTTGGATAACACCGACAGCTGGGCCGGCACAATTAATTTGACTGACGGTACGGTAACGCTTGACAACCACTCCAACTCGGCGGCCAGCTGCTATGTGCAATCAGGCGGTCTGCTCACTGTCACAAACGAATCCAACATGACGCTTGGCGAAAACTCTTCTATAACGGACGGTGATATTACTATCATCAACGATTCGGTTATGCACATAAACCAACAGACCATCACCAGCGCCGGCACTAATGTGGTACTTGATAACGGCCATATCAATTCGGTTGACGGAATCTTGACCAACCATGATTTTGGGGAAGGCACGTTGTCAAGTACGCATTCTTCGCCCACAACAGGCGCAAACCCCGGCATCGCAAATTTTATGGTTGATGTTAACGGTACAAATTTTGCCTCTGACACATTTAGCTTTGAGACAATAAATGGGAACATCAACGTGTCGAACTTCAACTTCTTGTATGAACCGTCAGCGCGTGAGTTTGACATCCCTGTCTTTTACGCGGAGAACATTAGAGGCGGTGAACAGCTTGACGGCAGCGTGCCGCCCGAGACCCTTGCCTCGCTTATTGAACCCTACGCCGACACAACCGACCCAACCTTCACTGCCTCCCAATCATACATCATGGCTCCTGTCGGCAGGTACAGTATTGAATCCTACAACAACGGCGTATACGGCTTCCGAATGGACGGCTACAACCCTCAAGTCTTCCGCGGTCAGGCCGCAACAGGCGCTATGTACTCCTCCCAGCTTGCCATGAACTCCGTACTCTTTGACCACGTCTACGTCGATAGCTACGAACCCGTCGCCCGCGGCAGAAAAAATCAGTACGCATCCGGCACAGGTATGTTTGCACCGTTCCAATTCGACCAGCTCAACGGCGGACTCTGGGCTAAATCATACGTCAACTTTGAAAAACTCCACATGACAGGCGGCCTTGATATCGGCAACAACCTCTACGGCCAAATCGTCGGTGCTGACTTTTGTCCGATGGAACTGGGTAACGGCTGGAAATTCATCCCGACAGCATTCATCGCATACAACGGCGGCCACCAATATTTTAACGGTGTCTCCATGTATCAAAACGGCGGTCAGGGCGGTTTCCTTGGAACATTTGCCAAAGAAGATTTCATAACATCAATTATGGCATACGCCGGCGGCTACTCAAACCAAATGTCCGTCGCAGGCGCAACCGACAAAACAGGTAACTGGTTCGCAGGTACAGCCGCCAAAGCTGCATACAACTTCCACCCGCACCGCCACTGGACTCTCCAGCCAAGCGCGCTGGTCGCATACAACGTCTTCGGTGAACAAAACTGGAACTCAAGCTTTGGTTCTTTATCCATGAACTCGGGGATGCTCAACGGTATCAACGTAGCGCCGGGTCTGAACCTCATCTACGGTAACTGCGCCGAGTGGAACCTGTATCTGACAACAATGTATATGTTCAACATCAACGACGAAATCTCAGGCAGCGCAGGCGGCAAAAATCTTCCAAAGGTTAGTATGCGCCACGGCTACTTTGAATACGGTGTCGGTGGTACAAAAACCTTCAACGAACGTCTCGTCAGCTGGGCACAAGTAACCGTGCGCAACGGCGGCCGTACAGGTGTCGCCCTCCAAGCCGGGTTAGAGTGGAAGTTCTAAAAGAATTGCTTTAAGGAGTGCCACGGGTAAGCCTGTGTCTGAACAGTGGCCGGTGCATCCGGCTTGCTGCTGCGGCGTTTGTGAAAATAAAATAATGTGCCGCCGCAAAGAGTTACCCCCGCTGCTGCCAGCCCAATCCACATGTTGAAGCGTTTTACCGCCGGCGCCTCATTAAAAATTTTTGCGGCAATATTTTTTTCATCAATAAGCTTTTCGGCATTATCCTTCACAATGTTCAGCCTAATATATTCACCCAATTTTTCACGCATCATCTTAAAATATGTTTTCTCGGATTCAGTTACGGCGGCCGGTTCGAATTTTTTTACCGCAGAACTCAATGTAGCAAATGCGTCGTCTATGGCGGGTGCGTTGGAATTGACTGCGTGTTTTAAGTTGATTTTTGCCAGTTCGGTTTTCAAAATATTATCGGTCGGGTTTGCAAAAATTTCTTTGAAAACTTTTTCGCGCTCAATCGCCTTTGATATGATGTCAGAGTTTTGACTATCTTGAATACCGGTTAAAAATTCAATCATATTCTTGTGGTAAAACTCGGATTTGGTTTTCAAATAATTGGTAAAAACTCCTTCTGAATTGTCGAGGTTGACCTGTTGGTGCATGTAACGGAATTCGAAGTTAGAGATATTCGATGTGATTTTCAAGTTGGGGTTGTCGGATGTGTTTTTTACGTCAAAAATCAGGTCATCAACAAGGAATGTTTTTAAAAACTTGTTTTTTGCCGGCAAATCTACCGCCTTTTGGGCGTCGCCATCGAGAAAATATTTAATATTTTTTAGCTCGCCGTTGATATATTTGCCGTCATTATCTAACATGTGGCAAGAGCCAAAATCAATAAATTTTACATCATCATCCGATACAAAAATATTATTGCAGTGCAAATCAACGTGGGTGATACCTGCGGTGTCGAGCAAAAAAGTATTTTTGAGCAAATTTTTGAGCTGTTGTTCGTTAAATCCGCCGGTCGGGTGTGCGCCGTTAATAAACTCTGATACCATATAATATTTTTCACCGTCTTTTATTAGATCAACCGGTTTTGGGGCAATGCCGGGTGCGAGCTCATTAATTTTTTGTAGCGTAAAATATTCCTGGACTGTTTTTAGGGTTTCACTGTCAGGGCCAAACGGTACTTTGATTGCGTAGTCATCCAACCGGTAAGTCAGTGAGGTCCATCCGGTGCCGGCAGGTGCGGTGCCGGATTTTATATGTTTAACAATTTGCCCTGTTTTGTTTTCGTCAAGATTTTTGAAAACGGATTGCCCGAACGAAACGCTTTTTACAAAAACATCCCGCGCAGGTAATGTTTGACCGCGAAGATTTTGTGCAGCACCGCCGCGGCTAACAACATTGATTGCCTGAACACGCATTACAAACTCCTTGTCTTGTTTTTAAACCTTGAACAAAAAATAATTTGCTACGATTATTTTACAAAATACGCTGCGTTTACGTTAGCGTTCAAGCGAAGGATGCCTGCCTCTATTACGGTGACGGAGTCGACTGAGTAGTTTGCTTCTCCGGTTGATAATCCTTTTGACCTGTACACCGGCTTTAATGGATTGTTTGTACTGTTCGCACTGCAGCTTAAGTTCATTGACTTGACCCCTGCGAGCATCGCCGGTTTTGCAGCCGCTTGCGCTTGTGCGTAAGCTTTTTGGGACGCTGCGGTCAGCAGGCTCTCGCATTCGCTGTCGTATTTTGAAACCGAGAAAGTCAAGTTCCCGACGTTTTTTGCGCCGAGTTCAATTGATTTATCAATCATCGCACCGACTTTTTCAATGGATTTTGTGCGCACAACAATATTGTTGTTGACTCTGTATCTGTCCAAAACTCTTCTGTTGTTCAAGCCGTCTTTGTATTCCGGCGTCGCGCTGAAATTTGCGGTCTTGATAACATCACCAGGTGCGATCATACTTTTCAACGCCGCGTAAACTTTGTCCGCAATCTCTTTGTTGTCGGCTGATGCTTTTTGCATTGACTTTGTATCGTAGGTTTCTATAACGATTGAAAGCTCTGCGGTATCAGGCGCCAGTTCTTTGTACTCCGTGATATTTACCGTGACATAACCGCGCTCATCAGGCACCGTTATCGTTGCGGCTGTCGTAAAAATTGTTAAAACTAACAATACTAAAATCTTTTTCATGTTCTTTTTCATATTTTCTCCTTACTTTTTGGTGTAAAAAATATCTTTACTTTTTCTTGCGTTGATTTTTTTTCAATCGCTTCTTTGCGCTGCATTTTCAAAATCTCCTCATCAGATGGCAGTGTTGAGACAAAGTTTTGCGCCTGTTCAATTTCGGATGCGAGCGCGAGCCACTTGAACGACTTCACCAGCGACAGCGGTTTTGCCACATCGCCTCGCAGGACAACTTGGAATTTTGTTGTTGACATCACGCCGTAATCATCTTTAAAATCAGGGATCGCCGCCATCTCTTCGGGAGTTACTTCCGCGGTGAAAAGTGTGAACGCCTTTGCCGCAAGGAAGTTCAATCCCGGCGTAACTTTAATAAGGTTGACCGGGTTAACCGCAGCGATTGGCCCGAGCATATCGGACACCTGCGATGCAAGCCGTGCGCGAAGCTCCATATCAGCTTGATTGGTAAGCAAATTCATGTTGCCGCCGATGTGCATGCACAGCACATCACCAAAAGATGTAATAGGGTCAAGTGTTACCACGCCGTCTTTGAAAAGCAAACTGCCGTCAAGTATCTTGTAGTGCGAAGTGTTGACAGATGTTATGGAATCTATAACGCCGCCGAGCGTGGTCTGGAAAAACTCCGAATTTCTAATGTTCTCAGCCAGTATAAGATTTTCCAACCGCCCGAACGGACCAAGCTGTCCGTCGCGGATATCAAAATTAACCTTGCCGGCGAGCGTGCGCATTTGCTCCTCCATTGTGATACCGCTTAGTGTCAAATCGGTGTCAAACGCGGCCGTTCCCGTGAGGGTATCTTTCATTTGCGCCAAAGTCAACAGCGCCTTTTCACAATTGATGCCCGAACCGCGCAGCCTTATCCCGAGCGCCGTGTTAACAAGGTTTGCGCTGATGTTTCCGCGCACAACCCCGCCAAACGCGCCTGTTCTAAGATTGTTCAGATAAAAAACATTGTTGCGCATCGCAATCCGGCTCTCGGTATTTGTCAGCACAATCGGGTTTGCGCTCAACCTTGCGATGTCAATATTGCCGTTTCTGATAACCACCGGAATATCAGCCGGCGCCGCGTTCGGTTTTGGCGCAGGTGCAAATTTAGCGGCAGCGTCCGCGACCTTCATTAATTTGTCAACATCAAGGTCCTCCGATTCAAAATCCAGATTGGAGATAACCGCAACCGGTGACGGATTCAAATCCAGCCTCATATTGACTTTCATATCAGACCCGTTGACATCCAACCCTTGTGTTTCAATATCAAGCGACTTGCCTTTGAAAGTCAAATCCGCCGCGTTCATTGACAAGAAAAGTTCGGGGATTGACAGGTCCGCAATCTTGAACCCGCCGCGGAACCTTGGCGAATCAGCGTTTGAGAACACAAACATTTGCCCGCCGAGTTTCATCGCCGAATCTTTGAACGCAGCAAGCGACATATTCAAATCTTCCGGGATACGCACTTTTATCAAATTGATTAGCGGCACGGGCTTGTTAAGGTTTGAGATTGTACCGCTGACGCCCGCAATCTCGGTTGTTTTTACAGGGGTCTTTTCAGTCGGAGGGGTCACAATAAAAATTCCGGTATCGCGGATATTTAGCCGGTCGCCTTTTAGATGAACTCTTGCGAACAAAAGTGTGTGCTGTCCGAGCAGCCGCTCAACATCAACCGGTGTAAAATAATTATCCTTGCTGCACATAATTTGCGCGGTCAACTCTTGCCGTTTATCGGTGCCGGTCAGCACAACGCTGGCCGGGATAACGCCGCTGCCTCTAAAAAACGGCGCAGCGCCCGCGCCCACAAGCCGGCTCAAATCCGCAGCCGCAAAAGAACCGTCCGCGCTAAAAGAAATAACCGGTTTTTTTACATAATCCATAAAGCTCGCGGCAACATATATCTTCGACCCGTCGTTGACGTTGACTGTCGAAGGCGGAACAATAATATTTTTCGGGTCAATTTTTACAACAAGTTTTGGGTTTGAAATAACAGAGCCCGGCAGGCTGATTTTTAAATTATTGTTGTCAAACTCGCCGCTGACGGTTTTAAAATCCGAAACAAACGCGGCTTTCGCAAGCTCGTTAGAAATATTTGTTCCGCTTTTTTTATCGGTCACGGATAAATCCGAAAGCTGCCCGTCAATTGATGCTTTTGCGTTTTTCAGCTTGCCTTGCAGTTTCAAATCCAGTGTGAGGTTTGCGCTTTTCAAATCCACGGCGTTTTTCAAATCCCGCGGTGCAAAGGCTTTGTACAGCCCCGGCAGCGGGAGATTGTCTGTCACGACTGCGATATCAGCAACGGATTTTTTATCAATTTTGCCCAGAACTTTCAGCGCGGAGCCGTCAACATACGCTGCAACATCAACTATCATGTTGTCGTTAAAATTAATATCCGCGTTGAAATCTTTAATCCCGAGATTTTTGTTTTTGAGCGCACCGTCGCGTGCAACAATACTGCCGAGCGCCTTTATTTTTTTGAAATTAGTTTTTATTGCAACATCTGTTTTCACAAACCCGCTGGCATCAACGGCCGCAAGCTCGTGTTTTACGCGCAGGGTATCCAAAAGTGCGCGCGCCAAAATCAAGACATCGTTGAGATAAATCTCTTTGCTGCGGATTTGCATATCCATATTAGGACGTTTGCCGTAATCCAGTTTGCCCAAAATTTCAATATTTTGTTCGGGTGTTACAAACAGATTTGTGTTCGTGTCAACGGTTGTCCCGCGGAATTTTGCGGCAACAGCGCTTTGTGGAAGCTGCATCCCTTGCAGCGTCATGGTCAAGCCGTCAACGTTCAGATGCCCGTACATCCCGTTTTTGCGGATTTTCAGTTTTGTGTCAACATTGGTTTTAATATCGTAATCCCGGTAGGTCAAAACAGGGTTGACAAACGGAATCTCAACGCGCTGCACCGGATCGTCCTCTTTATCAAGCTTTGCAGCCGGCGGGATGTAGGTGTTTATGTCAATGTTCGCGATGATGTTTTTTGCCTCGTCGCTGAAAAATTCCGCGGCCGTTTTTAGGCCAAACTTGTTCACGTTATAAGAAATCAGCGCCTCGTCGCCTTGCAGCAAAAGATAATGTTTGGATTTTAAATCATTAATATTAATTTTGTAGTCGGTAATTTTGATTTTCGGCACCTTAATCCGTATCAGCGACGCGAAATTAAATCCCTCGCCGGTTGCGGCTGCCATCTTTGCCTCGGACTCTTGCGAGTTGAGAATATCTTCAATTATGCGCACAATTTTGAACTCTTTGCCGTCTGCGATTTCAATATTCACCCGCGGGGAAACAACCTCGGCGCACGAGACTTTCACCGTCAAAAGCGCAAGACTTGGCAGCGCCAGCCGTGTTTTAACCGATTGCGTGCTAAAAAGGCTCGTGCCGTCAGGGAGTTTAACGCTGATGTTATCGGCTTTTACGCCGACACCCAAAAGCGGTGTTGTTAAAATCTTGGCGTTGTCATAATCTATCTCAATCCCTGTTTGTTCCCGGACAATATCTTGCAGCCCGAATTTTAGCATATTCAAATCAATAACATTCGGCACAAAAAAGAGAAACTCCGCATAAAGCGTGAATAACACAGTACCCAAAACCCATAAAATCTTTCGCATCATATTAATAAATAATACTCAAAAAGAAAAGATTTTTCAACCGCTAATTAATTATTAATTATCCGCCGTTCGCCTCACGGATAGCCTCTTTTTGTTTCTTGCTTAAGCCAAGTAACATGTCCACCACATTAAACATGGCGCATGGTCCGGGTATTTCGTCTTCATCGTCTACTACCGTTTCGACCGGAACCATTGGAATCAGTTTTAGTTCACTTTTAATTTGCCGCAGTGCATCAGACGGCGTTTGTGCGTTCTCAATAATAGATTTCATGGCGTCAATATCATAGCTTAAAGCTTGATTTTTGGTTTTTGCATCCGTCTTAATTCTGTCAATAACTTCCAAAAATTCTTTTTTATAATCAACGCTTTCACCAAAATTTAATTTTACAACATCTTGAAGAAAAACTTCAGCGAAATCATCCGGTTCTTCTGATAAATTTTTCGTCCAGGTGTCACCGTTCAACCCGGCCAGTTTTACACATTCTATCAAACTCTCACTCATTCCAGTAGGCGAATATACGTGGCCGCCGCTAAAATAACCGTATTCTTGGGCAAATTTATCCCAACCTGCTTGCATTTTTTTGTCATCATCCAGGGCTTTTTTCATATCGTCAATCCTTGAATAACCCATCTTGTCGACAGTCAAAGAGGTCAATTCTTTGATGTTCAGAGTCGAGGACTCAACTATTTTTATTCCGGTTGTGTTTTCAAAACCTTCTTGTGTGCTCGCGTCAATAACTCGTAATTTTCCGGCGGGCACATCAGGATTTTGTCTTACAATAACGGTATTTTCCGGCAAATCAACGCTGCCTTTTACAAAAAAGTCCGTCAATCCTCCGCCGATAAGATTTTCTTTTTCGGCCGATTCCAAAACGCCGGTCATCGGAGCAATCACGGCAAATTTCTTTCCTGACCAGTTTCCTCCCATATGATCTTCAACCGGATGATTTAGCGTAAAGTGAACCGTTGAACGGTATTGGCTGACGCCGTCTTCGGCCTTTGTGGCGTCTTTAACTGATTTTATCCGGCCGCCTTCGGGGAAATAGTCGGTAAGATGCACCATAACCAGTTTGTCCGGCGACAAATCATCAAAATCTTTCAACGGGTTAGCGACAAACCCGTCCAGCAAAGGGGTTGTCTCATCTATTATTTTTACGGCGTTCAGGTTGTTGACCGGAACCAAAGCTTGTGTCGATGCCGGCGCATCCTCTGCCAGGTGTCCCAAATCTATTCCGCCGCCGGGTTTTGTTGGGGTTTGCGCAGAATCTATTTTTACAATATTAATATTAGAAAAATTATTTTTAAACTCATCCATTGTCAAATCTATTGTCTGCGCGCAATTCCACGGGTTGATAACTTTTACAGTCCCTTTTTGTGCGTCAACACCTGCAATGCTGTACGCGTGCATTTGGTACACAAGTTTTTCAGCTATACTTGCAAGATTATCGCTTTTTAAAATATTTTCCAAGCCGGCACTGGCCGCCGAAACCAAATGGTCAGGGCTGTTGCCGTACTCGTTTAACACCCCGAGCCACTTATCTTCAGCGAGCACATCCATCTTTTTGACCATTGTTTCTGATTTGGCCATATTATCAAGAATTGTTTGTCGGTCAAAACCCAAATTCAGGATTGTGTCGTCTGCACCGTCCAAAAATCTTTGTTTTTCCGATTCTACCCATTCTCTCATTTCTGCCATCGCTTCTTCCGAGAATGGCCCAATGTCCGAATCCGGTTGTTTTAGATATGTTTTAGATTCATTACCGCCCAGCAGCTTGTCGTATACATCAAGTTGAGTACCGCCCTCATTTGCTTCAAACTTTATATTACCCAGGCTTTTTTCTTTCGCTTCACCTGTTGCAACGAGCACCTTTTTGTATGCTTCTTCCAACATTTGTATACCTTTTGCACCTTTGATATGTTTATCGCCTTCAAGACGGAAAGATTTTATATCAAAGTTTATCGGAGCATCAGGCATACCGGGGAATTTGATTGTAATGTTGTCGCCTTGCTGTTCAAACATATCATACAGTTTTGCACGGGATTGGGGATTTCTCATAAAATCTGACAATGCGCTTACCAAATAGCAGTCTCCGAATTTCCCTTGTGCAAACGCATACCTTTCAACCGGAGGAAAGAGTTCCAAATATGTTTCAGCATCCATTTTTAGCGGTTGAAGCCCCTGATTGGTTTTTGCAAACAATTTTCCGTCGGCATTAACAATATCACCTTCTTTTGCGTTTTCAAGTGTTTCAAATATAGGCTCGTTAGCGGAAAGTTTATTAATATCTTTTTGAACAAGCGGATGTATTTCACCGTCTGTTGCCATCACTCTTAAAATGTGAGACGGCAGCTTGCCTTCTCGGGTCAAATCCAAGATATTCATCAATTCTTCGTATTTTTGCGGGTTGTTAACTTGGGCATTGAGTATATTTTCAATCCCATAAAGGAACATTTTTTCTGTTGTATCAGATGATGTCTGGTCCAAACTTTGCCAAACAGGTTCTTTACCTTGAATTTTTGCATTTAACAATTGTTCAACGACAGCATTTGCGTCTGTTCCGTTTTGGGAATATTTATCCAGAAGTGAATTAATATACGTTTTATCTTCTGCTTGAAAGCCTTGTAAAATATTTTCCAGCGCAACCGTCGGGGTTTGTGCCACAGTTGATGAAGCCGCCGGCGCGTCCTCTGCAAAGTGCTGCAAATCTATCCCGTCGCCCGGCCGTGCAGGTGCCGGCGCAGATTGCACCGCGTGCGCTGCAGTACTTTTTGCAACAGGTGTTGCATCATGAACTGTCACCGCTGCTTTTAAATCTGCGGTATCAACCCACCCGTCGTATGCATCAATGTATTGCTCGTCGGTTGAGATTTTACCCAAAAATTCAATATCAAGCGTTTTCTTTTGCAGATCTGATGCAGGGACATCGTTAAAATTTGCTCCCAAATAGATTTCAGGCTGTTCTGCGCCGAATATATCACCGAGCAGGTTTTTTGCATAGCTAAATATACCGTCTCGTACCGCGCCGTTAATATCATCGCCGCCTTTGAAACTATTTTTAATTTCTATATTATCAATTACAAAAACGGGCTTTCCTTCGTTGTTTTTGCCTGCAAAGACAACAGCGTTGCCTACAGTTTTGCCCGACAGGTTATCTACAACCTCAATCATATTAAAAGATGAGTTCAAAAGGTACGCTGGCATTGCATTACCGTTACCGCCGTCAAGCGCTATGCAGCAGGTTGAATAATTGCCCTGGAACAAGTCTTTTGCCGGGTCTCTGTCCCACATTTTTATGGTTACGTCGACGGATTTTGTGCCGGTTTCGCCTTTAATCTTGGCGATATCAGCGAGTCTTTGTTCAAAGTGGTCTTTTATAGTCAGGGTGTTTCTTGCAGTGGTGGCTCTTTCGGGATTGTTCAAATTTCCTTGCGCACGCTGCCAAACACTCTCAAGTGATTTGTTGAAATTTTCTATAAAATCTTTTGTCTTTGCTTGGGAGCTTGCGATATCGCCCGGCAGATAGAACTCTCCTTCTTTGATGTAATTTTTGTACTGCTTGTCAATCAAACCTTTTACCGGAGAGTTTCGCAATACTTCAACGTCTTCCAAAAACTGTTTTTGAACTTCTTTAATCTGTGAAAAAGATTTTGCGGCCGTTTTTACGTTCACATTGTTTTTACTGTTTGGATTCAGCCACGCGTCATAATCAAGCCCGGCATCTTCAAACGCCGCTTTGGTGACAGCATTGTCTGCGCCGTACTTGTTTGTTGTATCTTGAATATACTCTTTAAAGTTTCCAAGATTTGTCGCTTTGATTAAGTCGTTCAATTCACCGGCTGATTGCTCTTTAAGAATGGCAGGTATTGAATGTACATAATCAATATCCCAGGACAGCAATTTTTCTTGAGGGATTGCAGCGATTTCACTCTGGCTCATACCGGCTTTTTCAAAAATATAATTCATGAGATTTTTCTTGGCGGCAGGAATATCTACTTTGCCGGAATTTGCCATATTGGCAAGTATAGTTTTATCAGCTCCGACTAATTTATATGCTTCAATAATATTAATCAAATCAACCTTGTTTGTTGACAACAAAGGTCTG
>DBCX01000024.1:15189-15363 GCA_002293275.1 Cyanobacteria bacterium UBA947
CAGTATCCAAAAATTCTTCACAGTCGTCAAACCTTTTTGAAAACAGCTCCATAACAGTTTCTTTATCTGTTGCATGGAGTGTTTTGATTATTTTAAATTCTGTGAAATTGAAAAACAGTTCAACGCTATGAAGAGCCTCTCCTTCTGTCATCTCACCGTTAGTATATCTTGTGT
>DBCX01000024.1:15370-28574 GCA_002293275.1 Cyanobacteria bacterium UBA947
ATCCAAATCTTTTATATTAGCAATTAGAGCCTTGGGTACGAGATTAAAATCTTTGGAAATTTCATTTTCTGAAAGTAGTTTGAAATTTTTACCAAATTCTTCATCAGGTGTAAGGAGCCTTTCTGCCAAACGCATGGTCGCATCGTTATCAAATTTAAAAATTTTGTTGCCTTCAAATTCAAATTCTAAAAGTTTTTGAACGCTGGCACACATTTCTTCAGAATAATTTGCTAATAAATCTACTATTATATCACTATTAAAATTTCTGCTTAATGTATGATTATCCACTAAGTCATGGAGCGCTTTGTAAGAAACAGAATTCTTCTGTGGGGACCAAGAGTTTAATATGATTTCTGTGTATTGGTACGCGTGGGCAGAAGGTATTACATCGGATAACTCTTCCCATGGGAAGTTTTGTTCAATATCTTGCTGTGTTTTAAACATGTCATTCCTAGACGCGTGAATTATCCAATCGAGCACATCTTGAGCGTCTTGTGGTGTGTCAAAAACATCCATATATTTATCAAAGGCAGCTTTGCGCGCGGCGAGTCTTTCCGGTGAATAGAACGGGTCAACCGCCGGCGCAGATTGCACCGCAGGCACTGCGGCCTCTGTCACCGTTGCCGGGGTGTCTTTCAATATAAGAATATTGTCAGGGTCAAAAATACCTATTCCGATTGTGGCGTCATCCATATAGACCGCATCATAGCCGGCGCTTCTATACACTTGCCCTTTTGCATAACCAATGAGCGCCATGTATGTTTCATTATTGAGTTGGTTTTGCGTCGCATACTTATCTATTCTGGTCATAATTTCTTTGTCAAATAAATGCTCTATATGTTCGACTACCCTAACGGCGTTTGCTATAGGCCCTTCTATAAGACCGATTTTTGTCCCGTCTTTTAGCCGGAATTTAATCATCTCGCTGTCTTTTTTGTACATTTCAAGTTGAGGAGAATTTGCATCTCCGGCATAAACAGCTGTTCCCCAACGATTGTCCATACGCATGCTGTTAGAAAGGTCAAAGCCGTTTTTCATCACAGCGTCTCTGTTTGTGCTGTAGTGTCCCCATGTCATACCTGAATATTGTTCAGTGGCATCTGTTATATGTGCGGATAATTCAGGACTGATTTCATCATACGCTTTTTGTAAATCAGTTTCATTAAGTATTTTTTCAAAAGTTTTTTCAATAGTTGCAAAGTCTGCGAGCTTAACTCCTTTTTTTCCTGCCATAATAACCAATCTTTTTTGTGCAATATAATCAAATAATGGCTGCTCAACTTTATCAGGCAATTTTGCGCCGTATATTTTCAAAATGAAATCATCAATCATTGACATAGGAATTTCTTCCACATCAACATCCTTAAATACGTCAAGCATTATACCTTCATAATATTTTTCAATTAACTTTTCTTGAGCTAAACGATTATCTTTGAGCATTTGTACGTGATTTTCAAGTGATGGAGCGCCAGGCAGATACCATTTAACATCATTATAAAACTCGTTTTGCTCTTGAACAGGTTTATTCAGAAATTCTTGCAATGTGCAGTTAAGTTCTTCATCCACAATTTGTTTAAACACATCTTTAACATTTTGAGGCATATTATCCAAATCAAACGGTTCTTCATCTTTAGGTAATTCCATTTTGGGCTCATTTTCTTTTGCTGATTGGAGAGCAGAATCCAGACCGGTTAATATCTTGTTATATTTTTCATACATTTCAGGTGTTGCTTTCTGCAGCTCAAAACTTAATAAATGGTTACGCGAAGTTTCGTCATCATCCAGATTAGATACTTCATAATATCTTGCAAGGCTGCCGGGCTTGGATTGTACTGCCGCCGGAGTGTCCTCTGCAAAGTGCTGCAAATCTATTCCGTCGCCCGGCCGCGCAGGTGTTGCCGGAGTTTGTGCCAGATTTTTCAAGGCGTCTAAAACTAAACTCGTTATTTTTTCACTATTATCCGGATTATTGGCAACAGCCATAGCTTCTTGAATGTCTGCCGGCTTTTTGCCCATCATCACTTGCATTGCATCTAATAAGCAATTTTCATAAACTTTATTACCATCGGCGGTTGGATTTTTGTCCAGATAAGGGGCTATATATTGGACAACTTTTTGGCTAAACTCTGAACTCTCTTTATTTTTATTGGTTGATACCCCCAAGGCCTTTTCAAAAACGTTTTCAACATCATAAGCTTCAACTTCAAGAGGATTCCCATAATAACGGGTTTGATATACAAAAGCATCATAGAATCCTGCGATATTTAACTGCGAGTTAAGCGTATCCATGTAATCTATGTATGATTTTTTATATTTTTCCACGTCAAAACCTTTGGTACTGGTGTTTTGCGTAATCTTGTCCCAGGATTCCTTGCTAAAAACTGCCTGGTTGCCTTCCAAATCTCCGGCCATTTCTGCCGGTATAATTTGTAAAATATTATTAAATTCTTCCGCACCCAAACTTTTATACAATTTGCTAAATGTTTGCAGATGTTCCAGTTCATGTCTAAGCATTGCGGCGACTTGTTTAGTATTCAGATTTTTAGCCAATAGTTCGGATTCGTTAATTTGCAGTTGTCCGTTTGCGGGAACCACGCACATTGCATAAGTATAATCGCTGTCTTCAATAATTTTTGTGACGGGAATATCAATCCCCATGTCGTCGGTGAGTATCTTCAATATCTTGTCAATATTGTCAACGGCATCGCCTTTGAGCGCGTGTATTGCAGAAACTGTATTTGGGTTAACAACGTTATTTGCGGGCGCCGCGGGTGCTGTTGTTTGCGCAGCTGCCGGCACGTTGTCCGCAAAGAACTGCAAATCTATTTTAACGCCGTCAAATTCGGGTACCACAGGTTCTGCCGGAGCCAGGGCAGGGTTAGTTTTCACTAATCCCGGCAGCTGCAATGTACCGGCAAGCATAGGAGTGCTGCTAACAGTTATTGTGGTAGGCTGTGCTGTGCCGGCAAGTATAGGAGGTCCGCTAACCGTTACCGCCGGCGGCTGAGCTGTGCCCGCAACCGCAGGCGGCATAGCTGTCAGCTGTGCGGCAGATTGTGCTGTAGACGCTCCGCTTGCAGAGCCTGCCGGCCGCATTGCGTTAAAGAATTCCGCCGTACTCATCGATTGACCAAACTCACCGCTCCAATTAAACGGTGTGGTTTGCTGCGGTGTTATTCTTACCATGCGCAGCCCGTCTGCCTTGAAGGTGGGGTTTAATCTGCTTAATTCACCCGCGCTCATATCAAACGCCACACATTTACCGTTCGGGTCCAGGTATTGCTTGATTTTCACCCCGTCTGTTGTGGTGAAGTTTTTGGCGGTTGTGCCCTGCGGTTTTGGCGCGCCGGCCGCTATCTTAACCGCCTCAAATCCCGCGCCCATCACAAACCCCATTGCGCCGCCAATCAGCGCCTGTTTGTTTCCGGTGTCAATTGCCTCTACGATTGAGCCGCCGTCTGCCAAAGTACTTGCAATCCCGCTAAATTCGCCCACAACCGCGCCTGCCGTCCCGGAGCCGATAGCCGGTGCAAGAACTCTTGTCGCAACCTGCCCGAGCGTTGTCGTCGCCTTAGGTAAAAGCTGGGCCGCACCCTGAGTTGCCGCATTTGCCACCGGTGTGTATGCGGCGCTGCCAAACCCTATGACAAAACCTTTGCCTATCATATCTTTTAACTGTTCGGAAATTTTGTACTGGATGCCCGCGCTGACGTGTTCAATTGTTTGTATGGCGCCGTAAGCTGCTGCACCGGCAAGTCCGCTGGCTACCGCGTTGAGCGGGATTGCCGCAAGCGATGCCCCGCCGGTGAACGGTGCCGCCGCGCCTTCGCCCACAGTCAATACGGCAAACGTGCCGACTCCTGCTATCGTAGCGCTGGTACCGGCAAGACTGTCAATCGCCGTATCCTGGCTTGCCAGAAAATTTTGTACCGCGGCGTTCGCCGCATCAAATTCTATTTCACCGTTTTTAAATTTTTCAATAGCTTCGGCGGCTTTTTCTTGGCTTGCGCCGGAGTTTGTCACGTTTTTAACCAGGCTGATAACATCGCCAAAAATCCCCTGACGCGCAACCGCATCAGACAGGTCTTTGTTCAGCGTTTGCAGCTGCTGCTCGTGCGTAACCGCCTGCTGCGCCGCCGCCGCTTGTTTTTGTGCGATTTCGTCCTCATGTCTGGGCAAATTTGACGGCATCCCGTGCGAAGCGCTGCTCTGGCGCTCAAGTGTGACGCCTTTATCCAAATCTTTGGATGTGTTTTCAAAAACACGCCAAGGCGCAGTGCGAGCCTGTTCTTCAACCCCTATACCCGGAACGAACTGTTTCCAGCTAACCTTGTCTACCTTATTGTCCATGCCATGTGTATCGGCAGTTTGCGCGCGAATCTTGAACGTTTTTAAATTAAGATTTACAAAGGTTTACACATTTTTGCCGGTACTTGTCAAGGCTTTTGTATTCAAGCTGCGGGTTTTTCAGGTAATATTCAAGCGCTTGCAGGTAAGCTGTCGCCGTATCTGTTGATGTAAAGCACGGTGTTGAATAAATCTCTGAAATCGTGCGGATTTTGAACCCGCGGTCCTCCGAGCCCTCGCGGCTTGTGTTTGACGGCGTGTTGATGATAAACGCAAGCTGGCCTGTTTTCATTTGCTCTTGCATTTTTTCCATATCAAAATTCTTGATTTCTTTTGACGTTATGCCGTGCTCTGCCAGAACCTTGTGCGTTCCCGTAGTTGCGACAATCCTGAACCCGAGTTTTTCCAGACTCCGGCCGATTTCAATCCCGTCGGATTTGGTGTGGTTATTCAGCGCGAGCATGACATCCCCTTTTGGCTCGGGGAAGTGATAACCTGCGGCCAAAAACCCTTTCACAAGCGCTTTTTCGTATACGTAATCCACACCCAAAACCTCACCGGTTGATTTCATCTCAGGTGCCAGCGCCGGGTCAATCCGGTTGAGCTTTTGGAACGAGAATACCGGCACTTTCACACAAATCAGATCGGTTGCCGCTGCCAGCCCCGGGGTGTAACCTTGCTCGCGGATGGATTTGCCCAGCACCGCGTTGACCGCGATATCAGTCATCGGGATACCGGTGACTTTGCTCATAATCGGCACGGTGCGCGACGCACGCGGGTTGACCTCAATGATATATGCCTTGTCGTCTTTCACAACAAACTGGATATTGAACAGCCCTTTGATTTGCAGTTTTTGCGCAATTTTTTGCGCGTAAACCGTGAGGCTGTCGAGCACCTTTTGTTTAACGTTTTGCGGCGGATAAATCGCCATACTGTCGCCCGAATGGACGCCTGCGCGCTCAATGTGCTCGGTGATTCCTGGGATGAGAATATCTTGGCCGTCGCTTATTGCGTCAAGTTCAAGCTCCATGCCTTCAATGTATTGGTCAATCAGCACCGGATGCTCATCCGAGAATTGCAGCGCCGATTTGAAATACGTCAGCAGCTCGGTTTCGTTGTAAACAACCTGCATCCCGCGCCCGCCGATAACGTAAGACGGCCGTACCAACAGCGGGAAACCAAGTGTCTGCGCGGCTTTGCGCGCATCGGATTCCGTGCGGACAGCAACACCTTTTGGCTGCGGGATGTTTAACTCCTGCAAAAGCGCCTCAAACAGCTTTCTGTCCTCCGCTTTGTCAATCGCGTCCAGCGAGGTTCCCAGAATTTTGACCCCGCGTTTTTCAAGCTGCGGTGCAAGATTTATCGCGGTCTGCCCGCCAAATTGCACCATTACACCGGAAGGATTTTCGCGTTTGATGATGTTCATAATATTTTCAATATTCATCGGTTCAAAAAACAGTTTATCCGCCACGTCAAAATCAGTAGAGAGCGTTTCGGGGTTTGAGTTTACGATGATGGACTTGTAACCGTTTTTCTTAATCGCCCAAGCCGCGTGCACGCAGCAGTAATCAAATTCAATCCCTTGCCCGATACGGATTGGACCGGAGCCCAGCACAAGAATATTCTTGCCATCAGGCGTGTTGTACTCGTCCGCCTCGTTGTAAACCGAATAATAATACGGCGTGTATGCTTCAAACTCGCCAGCGCAGGTGTCAACGACCTTGAATGAGGCGCTAATCTTGTTGGTATCGCGCAGGTGCTCGATTTCTTTGAGCGTTTTGCGCGCCACAACGGCGATTTCTGTATCAAGGAACCCTTTTTCTTTTGCTTCCAGATACAATTGTGCGGTGAGCGGCTCTTTTTTGAGCTTGGTTTCAAAGTCGCACAGGTTCTTGATTTTGGCGATAAACCACGGGTCAATTTTGGTGATTTTGTTGATTTGGCTGACACTTATGCCGCGGTTGAGCGCCTCTGCCACCCGGAAAATCCGCCGGTCATCCTGCACGGCGAGCATCGCTTTGAGTTCTTCCGTGGAAAAATCGCTGTAACGCTTGCGATGCAGCCCGGTGTTTTTGCTCTCGATTGATGTTATGGCTTTTTTGAACGAGCTTTCAAAAGTCCTGCCGATTGCCATGACCTCACCGGTGGCCTTCATTTTTGTACCCAGAAGCCTGTCCCCGCTTGCAAATTTGTCGAACGGCCATTTTGGAATTTTGGTGACAACATAGTCAATTGCCGGTTCAAGCGCGGCGGTTGTTTTTTGTGTGATGGCGTTTTTGATTTCGTGCAATCTGTATCCGAGCGCGATTTTGGCAGTGACTTTTGCAATCGGGTAGCCGGTCGCTTTGGACGCAAGCGCTGATGAGCGGCTCACGCGGGGGTTTACCTCAATTACATAGTACCGGTTGCTTTTTGTATCAAGCGCAAACTGGACATTGCACCCGCCCTCAATTTTGAGCGCACGGATGATTTTCAGCGCGGAATTTCGCAGCATATTGCACTCTTTTGCCCGCAGCGTCTGCGTCGGCGCAACAACAAAACTGTCGCCCGTGTGAACGCCAATCGGGTCAATGTTTTCCATATTGCAAATCACGATAGCGGCATCGTTGGCGTCACGCATAACTTCGTATTCAATCTCTTTGTAGCCCGCAATGCTTTTCTCCACAAGCACCTGTGAAATCGGACTGCGTAAAAGTCCGGTATGAACGATTTCTTCCAGTTCGTTATTGTTTGCCGCAATCCCGCCGCCTGAACCGCCCAAAGTGTAGGCGGGACGGATGATTACAGGGAAGCCGATTTGCTTGACAAAATCCTGCGCTTCTTTAAGGCTCGATGCGATAATGCTTTCGGGCACAGGTTCGCCGATTTCGTCCATCAAATTCTTGAAAAGCTCGCGGTCTTCGGCTTTTTTAATCGCGTCAATTTTGGTACCCAGCAGTTTTACGTCATATTTTTGTAAAATCCCGGCCTCGTGGAGTTCCACGGCAAGGTTCAAACCGGTTTGCCCGCCGAGCGATGCGATAAGCCCGTCCGGCCGCTCGGTTTGGATGATGTTTTCCAGCACCTCAATTCGCAGCGGCTCAATGTAGACCTTGTCCGCGATATCTTCGTCAGTCATAATCGTTGCGGGGTTTGAGTTTACGAGCACAACCTCTACGCCTTCCTCTTTAAACGCGCGGCACGCCTGCACGCCCGCGTAGTCAAATTCCGCGGCCTGACCAATCACAATCGGGCCCGAGCCGATTACCATAACCTTTTTTATATCAGTCTTAACAGGCGTAATCTCAACGGTTTTGGCCGGTTTGCGTTTTGAAACCTTCAACTGCGCACGCATTTCGTCTGTTATATTTTCCGTTGTGATAATGCAGTCCATCGGGTCGTTAATAATCCGTGTTATTGCGCGCGTGTCAACGTTTTTGATACCGACAATGTTATTTTCTTTCATGAATTTGTCGAGCGTTTGCGTGCTGAGGTAATGGCTCTCGTACTCGCAGGCGCTTTTGACCACAAGTCCGGCCGCGCGGGAGTTTTTGCAGGTGTCCTCGGCGTTGATGCCGCAGTTGCCGATTTCAGGGTAGGTCATCACAACAACCTGACCGCTGTTATTTGGGTCAGTCAAAACCTCCTGATAGCCGGCCATAGAAGTATTAAACACGATTTGCCCGGTCGCAGTACCTTGTGCGCCAAAGCTTTCACCGACAAATTCCATGCCGTTGCCCAGCAAAAGCCGTGCAGGGCGCGTGTAACAAGGGGTGAACTCGCCGCCAATCGTCTCTTCTATTTCGGCGTAAATTTTGCGCATTGCCTCTAATCTGTCCGGCGCGGAGGTTACCGCGCGGCCGATGACCAGATAGTCTGCGCCTTCTTTTATCGCCAGAGCCGGTGTCGCAAGCCGTTTTTGGTCGTCTTTGGCTGACCATTCCGGCCGGATACCCGGGCAAAGCACCTTGAAATCCTCGCCGCACGCTTCTTTTATCCGGCGCGCTTCAAAAACACTTGCCACAACGCCCGTCAAGCCGGCTTTTTTGGCCAGCTTTGCCAGATGCAGCGCGTAATCATTGACGTTGCACGCGACTTCAAGCTCGTCGTTGAGCGCCTCGTTGCTTATGCTTGTCAAAACAGTCACCGCAAGCACTGTCGGTACATCCCGGCCAAGCTCTTGTGCGGTTTTGCGCGCGGCCTCCATTGACCGGCGCATCATCTCGACTCCGCCGAGCGCGTGCAGGTTATAAAAGCTCGCGCCTTTGCGCACAACGTTTTCCGAGGCTTTTGCAACGGTGTTCGGGATATCCATAAACTTCACGTCCAGAAAATACTGTGCGCCGACCTCATCCATAAACTCAAACAATTCGCTGCCGTTTGCCGTGTAAAACTGCAACCCGACCTTGAAAACGCCCACGTAGTCTTTGAGCTCGGCCACGAGCTCTTTTGCCTGCGCGATTGTGTCAACATCGAGCGCCAGCACTATTTTTTCTTTGATTTCCGGGTTTATCATAATATTACCTTTCCTGTTAATGTAATTCCTTCAAACGGTGAGAGCTTGCATTTTGACTTGAAATCCGCGGCGCGGACTGTCCAAACGCAATCTGTATCAACTAAAATCGTCTTGTCATTTTGTATGCGCAGGATTTTTGCGGGATTGAGCGACATTTTTTCGCTCAGCTGCTCTAATGTCAGGTGTCCTGACTTGACAAGATAGGTGTAACCAACTCCAAACGCGGTTTCAAAGCCTGCAATTCCGGGCGGCGGTGTTGGGGAGAGCTTTTCAGTCAAAGTGTGCGGCGCGTGGTCGGTCGCAATCGCGTCAATCGTGCCGTCTTTGAGCGCCGCAATTACGGCCTCCACATCCTGCGGCTTTGCAAGCGGCGGGTTTACGCGAAATTTTGTACTGCCCGTCAGCGAAAAATAATGCGGCGCGGTCTCGCAGGTCAACTGCGGTAAATTTTTTTTAGCCATGCGAATTAATTCCAGTGATTTTTCCTCTGAAATGTGTGCAAAATGGTATCGGCAGCCGTCCGGCAGGATTTCCAGCTCGCGCTCAACGGCGATTTCCTCAGAGCCGGTCGCCAAATCTTCCGCGTGCGAAATTAGCAGTATATCAAGCTCTTTGGCAACCTGCATCGCGTCTTGGAGCAGTTTCATATCCTCAACCGGTCTGCCGTCGTCCGAAAACGCAACCGCACCGGCGGCTTTCAGCACGGCAAAGTCAACCAATTCCTTACCCAGCAGGCCTTTTGTCACCGCGCAAATCGGGTAAACCCTGTCGCGCTTAATAAATTTTAGGGTTTCAATATTATCGTTGACCGGATTTGTGTTAGCCATCGGGCAGACAGCGCCAAACCCGCCGGCATGTGCTGATGCCAGACCGGTTTCAATGGTTTCTTTCTCGCAAAAGCCCGGTTCGCGCAGGTGGCAGTGCATATCAACAAACGCCGGAATGTTCAACACAGCAGCGCCTCCTGCAAGATTGCCATGCGCACAACCGTACCGTTTTGCGCCTGTTCAAGTATTGTTACGCCTTTTGGGCTGTCCAAAAGCTCCGAGCTTATCTCCATATCACGGTTTACCGGTCCCGGGTGCATCAAAATCGCGTTCGGTGCATATTTTTCCAGTTTTTCCGAGGTCAATCTAAAATCGTCTGACAGGTCGCAGGTTTCACCGGCTTGCGCATGCCGTTCGTACTGCATCCGCAGCATCATCACAACATCCGCGCCTTTAATTGCGTCAATCAGTCTGCTGTGCCAGGTTGCGTCAATATCGTAGTCCAAACCCGGCGGTGCACAAAGATGAATGTCCGCCCCGAACTGTTTTAGCAGTTTCACATTTGACTTTGCGACGCGGCTGTGCTTTATATCGCCCGCAATTACAATCTTTTTACCTGCAACGGTGCCCATTTTGTCTAACATAGTTTCATAATCCAGCAGCGCCTGCGATGGGTGTGATGTCGTGCCCTCGCCTGCATCTACAAGCTTTATCGGGTATTTCAGCTGCGCGCGGGTGCGTTCAAGCAGCCCGTTGTCGCCGCTGCGGACCACGACCGCGCTAATTCCAATAAAATAAAGGTTATGCAGCGTGTCAACAAACGTTTCACTCTTGGCGAACGAGGATTTTGACGCATCAAAGTTCAAAACGTGCAGCCCAAGCCGTTTTGCAGCCAGTTCAAACGAGAACTTTGTGCGTGTGGAGTTCTCCAAAAACATCATGGCAATGGCTTTGTCAAACGACTTGTATTTGCCCATCTTGAAGGCCTTTGTGGTGGCCATTATTTTTGAAACGTACGCCTTATCTAACATTTGCCCCCTTAGTTTCCGCTCTGCTGCCGGGTTTGACCAGCGGTACGCCCTGTGCGCACAGCGGGCAGTCGGCCGGGTCGTATGTTACAGGGTCTATTTGCAACAGCGACACAATGTTTAAACCGGTCTTGCCGCAAGTCCTGTCAACGATACAACCGATTGCCGCAACCTCAACCCCAAACGGTTCAAGCGCTTCAATGGTTTCGTAAATCGTACGCGCCGTGGTAATAACGTCTTCCACAATCACGACCCGCTCGCCGCGTTCAAGCGTATAGCCGCGCCGCAGCTCCATCTTGCCGTCTTTGCGCTCTACAAAAAGGTTGCGCTTGCCGGCTTGTTTTGCTGTTTCGTAACCCATTATTACCGCACCGATTGCAGGCGATACAACGGTATCAAACTCTGTTGCGGCAAGCTTTTGCGCCAAAATACTTCCGATTTTCTCTGTTAAATCAGGGTATTGGTACAGTTTTGCGCACTGAAAATATGTATCCGAGTGCAGCCCCGATGTCAGGCAAAAATGCCCGTGCAGGAGCCCTTGCGCCTGTTCTAATACTTCTAAAACATTCATCTTAACCTCGCTTTCAGTTCATCAAGTGTCTTAAACCCGTTATCTTCCATAAATTTTGCCAAATCGTCCGCTAATTTTTCGCAAATATCAGGGTGGGTGAAGTTTGCCGTCCCGATTTGAACAGCGTCCGCTCCGACCGCGAAAAACTCCAAAACATCGTCCAGCGTGTAAATCCCGCCCATACCGATGACCGGAATGTCCACGGACTGCGCAATCCGCTCAACCGCGCCGAGCGCAACCGGCTTAATCGCGCGCCCTGACAGTCCGCCGCGTACGATTTCTTTTGTAAAATCAGGGTTTATTTTTATGCCGAGCCCTTTGACCGTATTAATCGCCGAAACCGCATTTGCACCGGCCTTTTGCGCCGCGACCGCAATTTTTTCTATTGAGGTCACGTTTGGCGTAAGTTTTGCGGTTATATGCCCGCTGAATTCTGCTCGCGCCGCTGAAACCACCTCATACAGCGCTTTTTCGTCCGTCCCGAACTCCAGACATCCGTGTGCAACGTTCGGGCACGACAAATTCAATTCAATTGCGCCGACTTTTCCGTCGCAAATTTTGGCCAGCTGCACGTATTCGTCAAGCGTTGAGCCGGCGATGTTGACGATTTGGACTGCAGCGCCGTTTTTGGCCGTGCGAGATGATATAAATTCTGTAATCCCCATATTCTCAAGCCCGATACGGTTAATCATCCCGCAGCAGGTTTCAAATATGCGCGCACCCTCGTTTCCCGGCCGCGGTTCAATCGTAATAGCTTTGGTAACAACGGCCCCGAGCTTGTTCACATCACAAAAAACACTAAACTCGTCATCGTACCCGTAAGTGCCCGACGCTGCGATAATCGGGTTTTGCAGGGTCAGACCGTTCAAATCAACTCTCAAATCAACCGTCATTCCCATACGACCTCGCCCCCGTCAAATACCGGCCCGTCGTGACAAATCGTTGCGTTTTGCACCACACCGCCGCGGTTTAGCTTAATCACGCACCCTTTGCAAACCCCAATCCCGCACGCCATAACCTTTTCCATCGCGATTTGCGATGTTACGCCGCACCGGGTTATTGCCCGTAAAACCACCGAAGGCCCGCAAGCGTGGATGATTTCGGGCTTGTGTTCGGCTATCAGCCGTTCAAGATGGTCCAAAATCGTGCCGCCAATAATTACCTCATCAGGCTCGAAATCTTTCGGAACTTCGTCCTCACTTTTGAAAGCGCCGACAAAATGGCTTTGTTTTAAAAATTTGTTCAAAAAGTAAACCGGCGCAATCCCGACACCCGCGCCGATTACAAGCGCATGTTTGTCAGAAATATCAAACCCGTTGCCAAGCGGCCCCACAAAATCAATCTCATCGCCCGGCTGCAGCCCGGCAAGAAATGATGTTCCTTTGCCTTTCAGTTTAAACAGCACGGTCACCGCGCCGTCTTCAAAATCTGCGCAGCTAAACGGTCTGCGCAGCGTCAAATCCGGACACAAGATTGAAACAAACTGGCCCGGTCGCACGTTGAACCCTTGCGGCGCCTCAAATTGCAGCATAAACATGCCGTTTGCCACTTTTTCTGTTTTTTTTACTTTTCCCTTCATCTGCCCTCTTGTATCAAACTTTTACCCGGAACCGACCGGACCGGTATATAAAAAAAGAAACGGCACTGCCGTTTCTTTTTCTTTTATATTAATAGTACATCTCTTATCTTCATAATTTCATTTAACAATACACAAAACTTGCGGTCAAGTAAATGTTAATTAAAGTTAAGAATTAACTTACAACAGCGCCTTTGTCCGCGCTGGATAAGCATTTACGGTATCGCGCAAGGTAGCCTTTTATTTCNNGCGCCGGGCAAGTTCCTCATCATTTACCCCGAGGTTAATCGTGTAGTTTTCCATATCAAAACTTATTGTGTCGCCGTCTTTGACATACGCTATCGGCCCGCCGTTTGCGGCCTCGGGCGAAACATGCCCAATCGCGCCGCCGCGCGTGCCGCCGGAGAACCGGCCGTCCGT
>DBCX01000050.1 GCA_002293275.1 Cyanobacteria bacterium UBA947
CCGGCCTCGTAGGTTTCAAAAATATCCTCCACACCCGCAGGGCACAAATCCGCCACGCGCTTTTGCACCTGCTCAACCATCGCAAGAAAAATCCCGCGATATTTTTGTTTGGTGTTTTTTGTCTGTGCGTCTAAATCCATAATAACAGTATAGCACATTTAAACAAAGACCGCGCATCAAGTGCGCGGTCTTTGGAGAATTTGTTTGTATAAAATTATATGACCCTATAACCTGTTACATCGCTTAAAGCTTTTTTAGCATTGCGTCGCAACTCATAGCCTTGGTCCATAATTTTCACCAGCCCATTAATGCCGTCTTCACCTTTTTTAAGGTTTTTAAGGAAATATTTCTGTGCAAGATTTCTGGCTTCACGACCGTATACCTGCCAAGGCTCATCTCCAATTATTTCGTCAAGGTCGCTCAGCTCGTGCCTCACAACTTCGCCTGCGGAATCCAAAGCCAACTTAAAACCTTTTTCCGTTTTTTCTCTCAAAAATATTTTTTCACCATTCCAAATTCTTTCGCCCTCATTCCACATACCTTCGGCTAGGAGGTCATCACACATATATTGGTATCGGTCGCTGTGTATGTTCACAGTATCACCCACCGGATTATTGTATCCCCAAATCCGCTCTCCGCTTGGGGTCGTAATAGTGGCTTTGTTGCCCTCGCTGAACGTCAACACGCTGCCGTCTTCAAGTGGTTTTGTTATTTTTCTGTTATTACCAAGATTGTAAAAACAATCCAGACTGCCATCCTCTTTGTAAATTGCCACCTCATCGCCTTTCAATATAGCTTTGCCCGTGGATTTGTCAACCAAAGATGCATCAAGTATAACGCCTTGACCACGTTGGTCCTTTACCAATCTTCCGCCCGTAATAACTTCTTTACCTTCAAATGTTGTATTAGCCATAACCTTTTCCGAGCCGTCAGCAAACTTTGTCCCAATCTTTTTCAACGCGCCTGTTTCGCTGTCGTATGAAAACGCTTTTTCAAAATCTTCGCCGACAGATTTGAGGATTTTTCCGTCCTGGTATTCCATTGTTATTTTTTTACCGGATTTGAGTGTGTCTTCAATCACGCCGCTAAACTTTGACCCGTCTTGAAGCGTAGCTGTGCCTTTGCTGAAATTAATATCTTTGAGCAAGTGTGTATCTATCTGCGGCGCTCGTTTTTTGGCCACAACGTTGAAAATTATCAAAGCTGCCGTCGCCGCCGCTGCAACTGCCCCTATCACCACACCAATCACGGTTTTTTTCTTGCCGCCGCCCTCTTTCACAAACGTATCTGCCGGTGTTGATTGGTATTTTTGCGGCGCCGAAATCAGCGCGTTTATGTCGCTAAAAGTCTGCTGGTTTTGTGCGCCAGATATGCTGTTAATTGCCGGTACTGTCATTTTACACTCCTACTTGCTACATTATTTATATAAAAACACAAACCAAAATCAATTTGTCCTCACGGACACAATTTCTCTCATATCATATCATATCATATCATATAGGGCATTATGACAGGGTTTGCACCTGTTTGAAATTCATATTTACAATTTGTTACATTATTATGCAAAGCTCGCGGATCAAGACCTGAATTTATGATAACTCCCAGCGTCCGCAGGTACCGCCCCAGCGCGCGATTATATTGCCTTTAATATCTCTTATTTTTTCCGGGTGCTGAACCTGCGTTTCGCCCTCAACGATTGTTATAACCTCGCAGTTGTTTGAACACGCCTGACAGGTGCAGGTCACCGACTGGAACGACATGTTGCCGACCTCCCAGCCTTTGAATTTTGTCGGGTTCTGCGTATACCGGTGTTCTTCCATCGCCAGCAACGCGGCGCCGATTGCGCCCATCGTCTGGTGGTTTTCCGGCACAATGATTTCTGTTTGAAGCGCTTCTTCAAACGCCTTGACCATCCCTGAGTTTGTCGCAACCCCGCCTTGAAACGTCACGATAGGCAAAATCTCTTTGCCCAGCGCAAGGTTGCTCAAATAGTTTCGCACCAGGGCCTGACAAAGCCCGTAAAGCAGGTCTTCAACCGGATATCCAAGCTGTTGTTTGTGAATCAAATCGCTCTCTGCAAAAACCCCGCAGCGGCCCGCGATTCTTGCAGGGTTGGTGGATTTTAGCGCGGTTTGCCCGAATTCTTCTATCGGAACGTTGAGCCTGTTGGCCTGCTGGTCAAGAAAACTGCCCGTCCCCGCCGCACAAACAGTGTTCATCGCAAAATCCGTAACAATCCCGTTGCGCAGGATAATGATTTTGCTGTCCTGTCCGCCGATTTCTAAAATCGTCTGGACGCCGGGCACATTTGTGCTTGCGGCAACCGCGTGCGCCGTTATCTCGTTTTTCACAACATCGGCGCCGACAAGAACTCCGGCAAGGTTGCGGCCCGAGCCGGTTGTACCCACACCTTTTACGTCGTAATCGGTTTGACGTTTGGCATAAAGTTCGCGCAGACCCTGCTGCACCACGGCAACAGGTTTGCCCGCCGTGCGGAGCATGCACGAGTCAACAAACTTGCCGCCCTCGTCCACCAGCGCCAGCTTTGTCGTCACCGAACCCACGTCAATTCCAAGATAAACTGTTAGCATAAAACTATTCTATCACAAATATTACTCGTCACTATTAAGAAAAATTACATTCAGCCTATCCGCGCAATCGTACAAATAATCAACCATTGTTGAAATTTGTGCGACTTCTTCAAGTTTTTCGGTATTTGCGCAGCAATGCTGTTTTAATATCGAAGTCAGGTTGTAGATTTTTTCCGCTAATTGGTCTGGTGTTTCGATTTTGCTTTTCATTATAACTCCTCTTATTTTTAGATAAGTTTACTAATCATAAGATAAGTATAATATATAGATTAAATTTTGTCAAGCGGGTAAAATAATAACCATGACTGATAAGCGTTTAAAAACTCTCGGATTAAATATAAAAATGGCGCGCCTGAAAAAAGAAATTTCACAGGAGAAACTTGCTGGAATGATTGGTGTTTCAAGAATGACCATTAGTTTGATTGAAACCGGAAACCAACATCCAAAGGGGTTAAGACTTATTGATATTGCCAAAGCATTAGACATTGATATTAATGAATTGACACAATCTGTTTAATAATAAAAAGACCCCCTTGCGGAGGCCTTTTTATTTTTGTCTGTCCTATACTTTCGGTATACGCATCGCGTAGAACGAGCGGTAGACAAACACCAGCGCGATAACCAGGAACACCCAGCCCGCAACAGGCGCTGCCGCGCGGAAGTTCTCCGCAATCGCGATTTCCATCGCCAATAGCCCGAATAAAGTTGTGAACTTAATAATCGGGTTCATCGCAACAGATGAAGTATCCTTGAACGGGTCGCCCACAGTATCACCCACAACAGTCGCGTCGTGCAGCGGTGTGTTCTTCTCTTTCAAGTCAACCTCAACGATTTTCTTCGCGTTATCCCAGCAGCCGCCGGCGTTAGCCATAAACACTGCCTGGAACAATCCGAATATCGCGATACCTATCAAATACGCCACGAAAAACGCAACAGGCGTGCTCTTGTCGCCGCTCGGAGCGGACAAACACGCAAACGCCAGCGCAAACGCGAACAATGAGATAAATATGTTCACCATACCTTTTTGGGCATACTGTGTACAAATTTTTACCACCTCTTTTGAGTTTTCAAGGTTCGCTTTTTTTGAGCTTTTCTTGTCTAATTTGATGTGTTTTTTTATGTACTCAACCGCGCTGTATGCACCGGTTGTAACCGCCTGCATAGACGCGCCCGAGAACCAGTAGATTACCGCACCGCCGGACAAAAGCCCCAATAGCGTGTACGGGTTTAGAAGGTTCAACACAACCTCAGGCTGGATGCCCAAAGTCTCTTGAATAACCAAAATCAACGCGAAAATCATCGTCGTTGCGCCGACAACCGCCGTTGCAATAAGCACCGGTTTTGACGTGGCTTTGAACGTGTTTCCCGCACCGTCGTTTTCTTCAAGATAGTGTTTTGCGTTTTTGAAATCAGGTTTGAACCCGAAATCTTTTTTGATTGATTTGGCAACGTCCGGAACTTCCTCAATCAAAGAAAGCTCATAAACCGATTGCGCATTGTCCGTTACAGGCCCGTAACTGTCAACAGCGATTGTGACAGGTCCCATACCGAGCAAACCGAACGCAACAAGCCCGAACGCAAACACTGACGGATAAATCATCAGCTCAGCCGGAATCATTGTGCTTGCAAAGTAAGCAACGCCCATAAGCGCGATGATTACCATCCCGATCCAAAAGCCCGAGAAGTTGCCCGAGACAAGCCCCGATAGGATTGTCAGCGACGCACCGCCTTCGCGTGACGCTGTAACGACTTCTTCTGTGTGTTTTGCCTTAGGTGATGTGAATATTTTTGTGAACTCCGGAATCAGCGCAGCGCCGAGTGTTCCGCACGAAATAATCGCGGAAAGCACCAGCCACAAGCTGCCGCCCATAGGCGCAAGCAATTTATAACTAACGCCGAACGTCATCACAATCGACAAGATTGAAGTCAGCCACACAAGGTTTGTCAGCGGCTGCTCAAAGTCGAATTTTTTAGCGTTCGCAAAGATGAATTTGTCAATAACGCCGTTGAGCCAGTACGCAACAACGGATGTCACTATCATCAAAAATCTCATTACGAAAATCCAGGTCAGCAATTGCACCTGATTGTCAGGGAACACCGCCAGCAAGATGAACGAAACAAGCGCAACACCTGTTACACCGTAAGTCTCAAACCCGTCAGCTGTCGGCCCGATTGAATCGCCCGCGTTATCGCCCGTGCAATCCGCGATTACACCGGGGTTACGAGGGTCGTCCTCTTTGATACCGAACTGGATTTTCATCAAGTCCGAACCGATATCAGCGATTTTTGTGAAGATACCGCCTGCCACACGAAGCGCAGATGCACCAAGGGATTCACCGATAGCAAACCCTATAAAGCACGCTCCCGCAAGGTGTCCCGGCATAAACAGCAAAATCACCAGCATCATAATCAGTTCAACGCTGACCAGCAAAACGCCGATTGACATGCCGGCTTTCAAAGGAATCCCCATAATTTCAAGCGGGCTGCCTTTGAGCGCGGCGAATGCCGTACGCGAGTTGGCAAGCGTGTTCATTCTGATACCAAACCACGCAACCGCGTAAGAACCAAGGATACCAATCACTGACCACGTGATGATTAGCGCAACCGAGCTCACGCTCATACCTTGCAAATAACCAAAGTAGAACGCGATACACAACGCAATTAACGCTTCTAAAACAAGCAGGAACTTACCTTGTTGGATAAGGTAGGTTTTGCAGGTTTCAAAAATCGTAGCGCCGATTTGTGCCATTGATTCGTGTACTGCGAGTTTTTTCACTTTCAAAAACTCCATAAACCCGAACAACACGCCGATTACCGAGATCCAAATACCCACGACAAGCAGGTCGTAGTATTGCGGACTCGCAGCTTGAATATTCGGGACGACAAGGTTCGCTTCACCCGCGAACACAGGAGCCGCAAACAGCATTGCCGACAGCGCTCCAAACAGTTTCTTAAACATAACTTCTCTCCCTAATTGTTATATACACAGTTATTATATAACAAACAAAGGCATGGGCAAGTATGTTACGAAAAGTGTAAGTTTATACATGTCACCCCGCACTTGTTGCGGGGTCTCAATCACAAACCGATAAAATGCCGCCGTCTTGATGTAAATTAATCCGTCTCGGATTTATTTCGTCAATGATATTCCACTTCCAATCCTTTTTCCAGCGTTTAATTTTCTTTTCTCTCAATATTGCTTCTTCAATATCATTATGAAGTTCATAATACATAAGTTGCTTTACATTATATTGTTTTGTAAACCCCTCAACCAAACCATTAGCATGTCCATACATCCTTTTTTCTAAATCGGATGTTACTCCGGTATAAAATACATTGTGATTTTTATTGGTTAATATATAAACGTAATATTGCTTTTCTTGCATGTTTTTTAATATAGCATAATCATCCGAGACCCCGCAACAAGTGCGGGGTGACATGAATAAATGGCAAATGTGTTACGAAAAGTGTAAGTTTATGCGATCGCAGCGGTTTTTTCAGCGCGTTTTTGTTTAATGTGTTTATGCAAGAAATACACACCTATGCCAACTACTGCGCCTACCGCGGTTAAAATACCGCCCGCTTTTAACATCTGTTTTGATGCGGCCAAATCTCTTGCACGCCGGGCAATTGCACTGTTAATCAGCCTATCTCTCTCGAGTCTTATCCCGGATACAGTTTTGGCAGCATTTTTTCTCATTTCCACAGCACCTGCCTGCCCTCTTCTGGGTCTATAGTCTCTAAAAATCCTTTTTGCATCCCTATTCCATGTGTTACGTATATTTTCAAGTCTACTCAAAAATTCGTCGGCGCCAGCTTTATATGCATTTTTCATCCGTAATCCTTCTACAAGAGGCCCACCACCAATTGTAACCGCACCGACAGTACCTGCTACAACCGCACCACCGGCAGTTGGAGGTTTTACTTTTTTTGCTTTTTTGACGGGAGCCTCGTTTGGCTGGGCTACCATATAATAAGAAGGCAATGTTGCTCCTACCGCATTTACTGGCATAATCATACACCTTTCACACTACTAACTACCTCTATATAAAAACATAAAAACCTGAAATATTGACAGGACGCGATCATATCATATCATATCATATCATATCGGGGATTATGACAGGGTTTGCGCCTGTTTGAAATTCATATTTACAATTTGTTACACATCCCAGCTGTTTAAATATTCGCGCTGCGCCTGCGTGAGCGTGTCAATTTCAATCCCCATGGATTTTAACTTCAACGCGGCGATTTCCTCGTCAACTTCTGCCGGCAGTGTGTAAAGTCTGTTCTCTAATTTGCCGCGATTTTTTACGAGGAACTCCATCCCCAGCGCCTGGTTAGCAAAACTCATATCCATAACGCTTGCCGGGTGGCCTTCCGCCGCAACAAGGTTGACCAAACGGCCTTCTGCCAGCACATAAACCGACTTGCCGCTTTTAAGTTTATATTCTTCCAGGCTCGGACGGATTTGTTTTATCTCTGTCGTGTGCGCGCGCAAACCGCCCACATTAACCTCCCAGTCAAAGTGTCCGGCGTTTGCAACAAACACACCGTCTTTCATCTCTAACAAATGCGCAACATCCACAACGTGCTTGTTCCCTGTCACAGCAAGGAAAATATCGCCCTCCTTTGCGGCCTGTGCAATCGGCATCACGCGGTAACCCTCCATCGCCGCCTCAAGCGCCTTGAGCGGGTCGATTTCGCACACGATTACGTTTGCGCCAAGCGCTTTTGCACGCATCGCGCAGCCCTTGCCGCACCACCCGTAACCTGAAATCACAACCGTTTTGCCCGCAATCAAAATATTTGCCGCGCGCAAAATTCCGTCCATTGAGCTTTGGCCCGTACCGTAACGGTTGTCGTAAAGGTGTTTGGTCATGCTGGAATTCACGCCGACCGCCGGAAACATAAGCGTGCCCTCTTTTTCCATCGCAGCCAACCGTGTAATCCCCGTGGTTGTTTCCTCAGTTGACCCGATGACTTTTTTCGCCGCCTGCGGAAACTGTGCGTGCAGCATTGAAACGATATCGCATCCGTCGTCAATAATAATATCCGGCTCGTGTTTAAGCGCCTCTTGAACGTGCGCCTTATATTGCTCAACGCTTTCGCCCGCAAAGCCGAAAACAGGTATCCCGTAATGTTTTACAAGTGCCGCCGCAACATCATCTTGCGTTGAAAGCGGGTTTGACGCAACAAGAATCCCGTTGGCCCCGCCGGCTTTCATCACAACGCACAGCGCCGCAGTTTCTTTCGTCACGTGAACGCATGCCGACAATTTCAAGCCCTTGAACGGCTGCTCTTTAATAAATCGCTCTTGAATCCGTTTCAAAACAGGCATATCTTTAAACGCCCACTCTATCTGGTTTTTGCCCTGGTCGGCAAGGTTAATATCTTTAATATCGCAGTTCATCATAATCATCTCAAGTCTCCTTTTTCCATGATTATATTTTAGCACAAAAATAGAATTTGAATAACTTTACAGACTATTTAGTAACGCATCTCGCGCCAATGCCACTAGCGCTACGGTTATTATCGGAACCGGTTACACGACCGCCCGGGTCATCGCTGCGGCTGGGGCGAACCAACATCACCACTCCGGCCTGATCAGAACGCAGAGTGCTTGTATAGTATTGACGTGTAATCGCATGAGCTTTTAACCACTGCTCCATAATATAAGGTTCGGTGGTTGACTTGCTTGTCGAAGCGGTACTGGCACATGTTATCTTGACGCCTGAAGGATTAGTGGAACTCGTTCTGCCCGCTTCAAAAAAACCGCACCCCGTGTTTATCGGGCTCGTCGGCAGTCTCAATTTTAAATCTTCACACTTTTGCATCGCGCCCGCCCAGTAATCGTTCGCACAAGTCGCCGTC
>DBCX01000046.1 GCA_002293275.1 Cyanobacteria bacterium UBA947
AGCTCCGTGCTCCAACTCACCGAATTTGTAACGGTGAACGAGTTGGCCAACATGATGAACGTGCCGGTGATCAAAGTGATCGAAGCCTGCATGAACCTTGGGCTGATGGTGTCCATTAACCAGCGCCTCGACGCCGAAGCATTGGTGGTAGTGGCCGAAGAGTTCGGTTTCACGGTGGACTTCGTGAGCGCCGATATTCAGGACGCCATTACGCCCGACGAAGATGCGCCGGAAGATTTAGCGCCCCGCCCGCCGATTATCACGGTGATGGGGCACGTTGACCACGGTAAAACCTCGCTGCTTGACAGCATCCGCAAAGCAAAACACAAACTCACCGCGGGCGAGGTCGGCGGGATTACGCAATCTATCGGTGCATACACCGTTAGCGTGGGCGGCGATGAGAAAAAGAAAATAGTGTTTGTGGACACCCCCGGTCACGAGGCGTTCACCGAAATGCGTGCGCGCGGCGCGAAAGCGACCGACATCGCAATCCTTGTTGTTGCAGCCGATGACGGGATTATGCCGCAAACAATTGAATCCATCAACCACGCAAAAGCTGCCGAGGTGCCAATCATTGTTGCGATAAACAAGATTGATAAAGCCGGTGCAAACCCTGATAAAGTTATGCAGCAGCTGACAGAACACGGTCTTGTCCCGGAAGAATGGGGCGGTGACTCAATTATGGTTAAGGTTTCCGCGCTGGAAGGCACGGGAATTGATGATTTGCTTGAATACATCCTGCTTGTCGCGGAGATGCAAGATTTGAAAGCCAACCCGAAAGCGCAAGCGTCCGGCGTTGTCATTGAGGCCAATCTGGATAAGGGAAAAGGGCCGGTTGCAACACTTTTGGTCCAAAACGGAACACTGCATATCGGCAGCTGCATAGTTGTCGGAACAGCTTGCGGCCGCGCGCGCGCGCTGATTTCGGATTCCGGCGAACGGCTGCAAAAAGCCGGTCCGTCCACCCCTGTGGAGATTTTGGGCTTGACCGAAGTACCGAGCGCCGGTGACTATTTTGAGGCCGTCCAAAACGAAAAAGAAATGAAATCCATCGCTGACAAGCGCAAAGAAAAAGAACGCACAAAACGGCTTGATGCAATGCTCCCGGCGCACATCCGCCGCGAATCAGGCAACGAGGGCGATGTCACACAGCTTAATCTTATCATAAAAGCCAACACTCACGGTTCGGCAGAGGCCGTCGCGCAAGCGATTGCCGCGATTGAATCAACCGAGGTCCACCCGAAAATTATCCATGTCGGCGTCGGCGATATTTCAGAAGCAGATGTGCTTTTGGCGTCGGCATCAAGTGCGATTATTCTCGGATTTACGGTGAAAGAAGATAACAACGCCGCGGCCGCTGCCGAAAAAGAAGGCGTCACAATCAAAAAATACGATATTATTTATCAAATCCTGGAAGATATTGAAAAGCAGATGGTTGCGCTGCTGACACCTGAAATTAAAGAGGTTGAACTTGGTAAAGCCGAAATCCGGCAGGTGTTTACGGTTGGCAAGGCGGGTAAAATCGCCGGCTGCTACGTCACCGAGGGTAAAATTGTCCGCAGCAAGGACGCAAAACTTATCCGCGACGGCGAGGTTATTTTTGAAGGCGCAATTGACCAGCTTAAACGGTTCAAAGACGATGTTAAAGAGGTCGCGCAAGGGTACGAGTGCGGGATTTCGTTCGCGAAATTCAACGACCTGCAAGAAGGCGATATTATTGAGGTTTCAACCACGGAAGAAATCGAGCGCGAAAGTCTGGTTTAAATATGAGTTTACGAAACGAACGGGTTAGAAAAGAATTGATGCGTGATATCTCCGAGATTTTGCAGCGCGAAATACGCGGGTTGCTTGGCGTTGTATCCATCATGGATATTGAGGTTTCGCACGATAACTCTTATGCGAAGGTCTTTTACAGCGTGCTCGGCTCAGACGAACAAAAAGAGCAGACGAAAACTACGATTGATGCGAATGTTTCACGGATTCGCTATGAAGTCGGAAAACGCATAAGGCTGCGCGTGACGCCCGAATTGCGCTTTATTTACAGCGACTCGCTTGAACAAGCTTCTCGGGTTAACGACCTCATTGATAAAATCTCGCGCGGCGAAATATAAGCCTCGTGCAAATCAGTGCCGCCTGTTTTGATTAAACCGTATTTGTCGGCTAACCGGTCAACCGCGCGCACGCTGTGAAATTTAATCACTCCGCGATGCCGCCTGTACGGGTAATACACCTCCACCCCGTCAAGCCCGTAGGATATTAACTTTTTGACCAAAGATTCCAGATTCAACGCCCAGCAGCACGCAGGGTGCGCCAGCACGGCAATCCCGCCTGCCTCGTGGATTGCGGTGATGAGTTTTTTTATGTCACGCCGCGCAAAAATCCGCACGATATCCCATTCGGTTTCGCGCTTTGACTTGGCCAAAAAAGGCTGCAGCGCCGCGTGATTCGGGTCAATCCCGTACGCTATCAAATGCAAAAAAACATACCCGCACCACACATCAAACTCAACCGCAGGGATTACGAAATCTGATTTTGGCAGGTGTTTGTAGCCCTCAACCGTGTTGTGATCGCAAAACGCAATGTGCTTGTAGCCCAGCTGCGCAGCCTGCTGCGCAAGCTCGTTTATATCGCCTTTGCCGTCAGAAAAATTTGAGTGCAAATGCAAATCAACCAGCCCGTCCATATAATCACTTTGCGTAAATGACGCAATAAGTTTTTTCATGGTAACATTATATCATGAATGTTTGGCGAATATTTTTTGAAGGGTTGAAAATTTATTGTGCGAACGCGCACAAGTTTTTGGGTTATATGGCGTTTCCCGTGCTGGGTCAGATTTTGGGGCTGTTTATGATTTTTGGGTTGACCGGAATCTACACCGAAAAACTGGAATCTGCAGAGGTCTTGCCGCCGCCGCAAACAATTGTCTTGATGATAGCGCTGATGGTTTTGCCGGGTGTGCTGCTGTGGGCAAAGGCGTTCTGGANNGCGATAAACTCTATGACCGAGGGTGCGCTCACAACCGGCCGCGTTTACGATTTCAAGGCGCACAACCAAACCGTCACAAAACGATTCTTCCCGTTCGTTTTGCTGTGGATGCTGTTCGGCATTTTTCTTGTGTTTGCCTACATCCCGTTTTTCTGGGTAATCGGGTTGATTTTATTTGTTTATTTCGCACTGATTTTTCAGGTTTTTTCGTTTGAACAGGCTTCGCCGTTCGATTGTTTTATCAAAAGTTTTCAACTCATAAAAGGCCATTTTTGGGTGAGTGCGGGACTGCTGCTGATTTTATTTTTGTTCACATATTTTCTGTTGCCGTCAGGGGTTTCGGTTGTGTTTGCGGCCGTTTCGGTTGCAGCCAAAATGACTGCCGCGCTGCTCCCGTGGGCCGAGGCGCTGCCGCTGGATTGGGTTTATCTTTTGCTGCAAAAAGCCGGGATTGTCATCTCGCCCGAGCACATCGCAAGGGTCTGCAACGAAGGTATCATCGGTATGCTCGTGGTCGGATTTACTTTGCCGCTAAGAAGTATATGCTGCGTGCTGTGGTATAAAGGTTTGAACGAACAAGGGGGCAAAAATGCGTCAAAGAAAAAATGATGAATTGCGCAAAATTAAATTCACGAAAGATTTCACAAAACACGCGTTAGGTTCTGTTTTGGTGGAATTTGGCGATACAAAGGTGATTACAACGGCATCGGTTGAGCTGACCAAGCCCAAATGGCGCGACAAAGACGATTTGCGCGGCTGGGTGACGGCGGAATATTCGCTTTTGCCGTCAGCTACAAACACACGCTGCAAGCGCGAGCGCACACAGGTTTCCGGCCGCACGCAGGAAATCCAGCGCCTTATCGGCCGCGCGTTGAGAGCATGTGTGGACTTTGACAAGATGCCCGAGGTGACTATCACGATTGATGCCGATGTCATCCAGGCTGACGGCGGCACGCGCACGGCAAGCATTTGCGGCGGGTTTCTTGCGCTCCAAGAGGCGGTAAATAAACTTATCAAAGACGGCACACTTAAGCAAAACCCTATCATAGAGCCGGTTGCAGCGATTTCTGCGGGGATTGTTGACGGTAAAGTGCTGCTGGATTTGGATTATGAAGAGGATTCTGGCGCGCAGGTTGACGCAAATATTGTGCTGACCAAAAGCGGCAAAATTATTGAGTTTCAAACAACGGCCGAGGGCGAGCCGTTTGAACAGGCGCAGTTAGCGCAGATTTTGGAAATCGCCCAAAAAGGTATCACAGAAATTATAGAAAGGTATTGATTATGAAAAAATTATTATTGACGGCACTGCTTTTGAGCACCTGTGCGGCTTACGCGGCAGGCACGTACACAGAACAAATGACGCAAAAATTCACCCAGCCGCTTGTTGAAAAAGAAAAACAACTGCAGCAAGAACAGCAGGCGCGTCAGGATGCTGCCGAAAAAGCACGCAAAGACCGCGAAGCAGCGGCTGCAAAAGCGCAAAAAGAGCGTCAGGATGCGGTTAACGCACAGCAGAAAAAAATTGACACCAAAAAGAAACAACTGAACGATTTGCTCTCACCGTAACTGCGGCATAGTTGGAGATTACAGCGCGTCTACGGCGCGCTTAATTTCTTTGATGTCTTGCCACATCAGCCATTTTGGGCTGCCTTTTTCGCGTGACTGGTTGCGCAGCAAATACGACGGGTGAAAAATCGGCATCATCTGCGGTTCACCCCAACTAAAATCACCTTTGAACCACTGACCGCGAATTTTTGTGATGCCAAGTTTTGTCTCCATCATTGAGTTCACGGCAACGCGGCCGCACAACAAAATAATTTGCGGTTTTAGAATTTCCAACTGTGCGTCCAAAAACCTGCGGCACGCGGCTTTTTCTTCCGGCAGCGGGTCACGGTTATCCGGCGGCCGGCATTTGATTGTGTTGCAAATGTAAACATCTTTTTGGCGCGACAGCCCGACGGATTCAAAAATTTTGTCCAGCAATTGGCCTGCTCTGCCCACAAACGGCTCCCCTTGCTGATCCTCGTTGAACCCCGGCGCCTCGCCTATAAGCATAATTTTTGAGTTCGGCACACCGGCCGAAAACACACTTTTGGTGCGGGTTTTATGCAGCTCGCACGCTTTGCACGCGGCACATTCTTCCTTAACTTTTTCAAGCTGCGGATAATCGCCCATTATTTACCTCCGCTGCCCGACGGCATCAAGATAGAAAACACCGCAAAATTTATATCAAGATGCTTTTCAATAACATCTTTCAAATCCTGCGCGCTCACCTGCTCAACGTATTTTATGTAATCCTCAACAAGTTTCAAATCCTCGCAAACCGTCATATAATATCCGATTGTTTCACCGATTTCGCTGACTGTTTCGGCCGAATATGCAAACCCCGAGAGCACCTTTTTGCGGGCTTTTTCCAGCTCCTCAGACGAGATTTCCAGTTTTTTAAGGTCGTTTATTTCTTTTTTGATAAGCGAAATCGCATGCTCTTTTTTGTCCGGCGCAAAGTTTGCCTGGATAAAGAAGTTATCTCCGTCACGAAACTGGTAGTGTTCTGAACNNTTAAAAATCGGTTCGGGCTGTTTTTCAATAAGATTTTGATAAAGGCGCGAGCTTGTGCTGTGGCCAAAAATTACGTTTATCAAATCAAGACAAATGGTTTCTTTAAGCTCGCAGGCAACAGGTCCGAGCCAGCCTGCCATCAAATATCCGGTGTTTACGTTGGCGGTATTTTCAACGGTTTTTGTCATCGCGGCGGGAAAATCTATCTTGCACTTGGGCGCCGGTTTGTTCGCGCGGCCGTTAAAATTAAATTCGCGCTCAACTTTTTCCAAAACTTCGTCTTTGTTGAAATCCCCGACAATAATCGTTGTCATATTTGCGGGCGAATAAAACTTTTTGTAATAATCCATAATTTGCGCGCGCGTAATTTTTGAGATAATCTCGGGCGTGCCGATTACATCGCGTTTGTACGGATGGCTTCGGTACATATTGGCGTTGCACGCGCTGTAAACCTTTGTCCACGGCTGGTCTTTGCGCATGCGGATTTCTTCAATAACAACGTGACGCTCGCGTTTGTCGCTGACAGTCGCATCGCTCAAGTCAAACGGTGCGCCTATTTCAGACTCGGGCAAAACAGGGTTGAGCATCATATCGGCGTGCAGTTCAATGCACTCAAAAAGGTGCGCCTGGGGAATCGTTACATAATAAAACGTATAATCCTTCCATGTCGCAGCGTTCACTATCGCGCCTTTTGCCTCCAAAGTTTTGTCAAAAACGCCCGCAGGAAATTTGCTCGTACCTTTAAACATCAGGTGTTCAAGAAAATGCGATACCCCGTTGTTTTCGTCTGTTTCGTTTATAGAGCCCGTTTTAATCCATGTACTGACGTTCACAAGCTCGCCTTTTTTGTGAGCAAGTACGATTTTGTGCCCGTTCTCGCGTTCAAAAACTTCAACATCGCGCGTCAGGTAGGGATATTTAACTGCTGCTTGTTTCATATTTTTATTGTATCATAGATATATGGACATGGTAAATTTACTAAAAAACAAGGTCGTTGTTTCTGTTCAGGCGATGCCGTCAGAGCCTTTGTATGCGGCAGAGTGCATGGCGGCGATGATGAAAAGCGTTGTAAAAGGCGGCGCGGGCGGGCTGCGGGTTGCAGGTGTACGTGACGTTGAAATCGCTAAGAAACTTTTCAATATCCCTGTGATCGGGATTACAAAACCCGATATTATCCCCGAAAACTGGCGCGAAATCGTTTATATAACGCCCTCAATAAAAGATGTTCTCTCGCTTGTTGATGCCGGCGCGGATATTATCGCGTTTGACGGCACGATGCGCGCACGCGGCGCAAACGGCAAGGGCGGCGACAATTTGAAAGATATTATTAAATATATTAAAATGAACAAACGCGTTTCTATGGCGGACATTTCTACACTGGAAGAAGGTTTAAACGCGGCACAACTGGGCGCCAATATGGTTTCTACAACGCTTTCGGGCTACACGCAGTTTTCACCGGCGGCATCAAACGAGCCTGATTTTGCGCTGTTGGAGGCGCTTGTTAAACAAACCGATGTGCCCGTGGTGCTTGAAGGCCGCATCTGGGAGCCCGCAGAAGTTGACCGTGCATTTGAACTCGGCGCGCATTGTGTTGTTATAGGGTCTGCTATCACGCGCCCGCAGCTGATTACAAGGAGGTTTGTCCATCGTGGGTAGAAAAGCGCTCGCCATAGATGTTGGCGGAACAAAGATTTATAATACGATTATTGATGACAACGGCAATATCGCCGGCGAGGTTGAAAAACACTCTACGCCAAAAACACTTGATGCACTGCTGACGCTGTTTAAAGACATTATCGGGCGGCACGAAAACGGCGTTGATGTCATAGCTTTTGCCGCGGCAGGCGCTGTCAACAACGAGAACACCGGGTTTATCGGCTCAACCGGAAATATGCCCGACGGCTATTCGGATTTGGATTTTCAATCGCTCAGCAGCAAACAGGTTTTTGTTGAAAACGATGCCAATTGCGCAGCCTGGGCAGAGCATGTCATCGGCGCATCAAAAGGCATGGCACATTCTGTTATGCTGACGCTCGGAACAGGCGTCGGAGGCGGGATTATCGTTGACAACAAACTGTTGAAAGGCAAATGCGGCGCGGCCGGCGAGATGCATTTCAAGCTCTACGCAGACAAACGAAGACGATGCTCGTGCGGCGCGTGGGACTGTTTTGAGGCGTACGGTTCCGGCACGGGGCTGAAACTGACCGCCGAGGAAATGTCCGCAAACCCCAATATCACAACCTACAACGTCATTGAGGGCATGCAAACCGACCCGAAAATGAAAGAAATTTTTGACCGCTGGCAAAACGACCTGCTCGTCGGGCTTGTCGGGCTGGCAAACATCTTTGACCCGGAAGCGCTTGTCTTGTCAGGTTCTATGGCGCAGTTTACGGATGTTGAATATCTTACAAAAGCCGTTAACGACGAGATTGTGACGGCTCCGACCTGCGTTGTGCACGCCAGCGCCGGAAATTACGCCGGCATGATTGGCGCGGCTTTACTGGCGTTGGGGGTAAATAATGGGTAAATCCAAACAAAGAATTATCCGCAAAGGCAAGTACGTACCGTTTGAGCGGATGAGCCGCGAGGACGCGATTTGTGCCGTGGTCAAATTGCTTGAAGTTGACACCAGAGCTGTTTACGAGCTGGTGACACTTTTCGGGCTGGGCGCCGAAGAACTGCTTGAAGCCGGCGCATCGTACGAAGCTGTCAGCGGTTTGGAGGGGATTTGCGCCTGATTTTGCAATGCGCCAGAGCATACTCGCTGCCGGTGACTGTAATGTCATGGCTTGTGGCGTTTGTTTACGGCGGGGTAAATGGAGGGGGAAGTCCCAACATAGCCGCCGGTTTATTAGCGCTGGCCGGAATCGCCTGCGCGCACCTTGCAGCCAATTTGTTTGATGATTATTTTGATTATAAATATCAGCCGTTTGCGCAGGAGTGCAAATGCGCGCTTATAAAAGACGGCACGGTATCGCACGGGTTTTATTTAAAATGTGCAATCGGTTTCAGTGCGGCAGCATGCGCAGTTGGCGCAATACTGACCGCAATCGCCGGGGGTAAAGTGATTTTGCTCATGCTTGCAGGCGCGGTGATTGTGCTTGCATACTCGCCGCTTTCACGGATTTGTCTTGGCGAAGCAGCCATCCTGGTTGCGTTTGGACCGCTGCTGTTTGAGGGGGTTTATTACGTGATGACGGGCGGATTTTCCGCCGAGTTACTTTTGATTTCACTCAGTGTGGTGATGATATCAGAAGGCCTGATTTACACGCACATGCTGCTTGACACGCAAGGCGACAAAAACGTACACAAAAAAACTCTCTGCGTCATATTAAAAGACAAGGCGCCCGTGCTTTTGTATATTTTTTATGCGCTCGGGTTTGTTTTTGCGGGGGTGCTAGGGGCTTGGCCGGTGTTTTTATCGCTGCCGCTTGTCATCAAGCTCTGCCGCGACCTGCGCGTCAAAGACCCGCATGCGGATTTCTACCCGCTGTTTTTTCAAGCGCGAAATATTATTACGTATTTCGCGCTGCTAATGGTCATGGGTATTTTATTATGAACTTTGTCTGTCACAAAATTCGCTTTGGACATAGCCGTTCGACGCTGTAATAGTTTCTTTTTGGCTACCGTCCGCGCTCCAAGATTCTATCCGAATCGTTTCTGTATCTCCATTATGAGTTATGGTGGTTTCGTATCCGCCGTTTTCACCGATGGCATATTCTGTTTCAGTCTTACTGCCATCCTCATTTATTACAACTGTAGTTGTAACAGTAGAACCAATTCCTGCTTCGGTATCTGCAGTGAAAGTCTTGGTGACGGGAGGTTGGGGCGGCAATTTAGAGTTGTTAGCCGGGAAGATATTTCCCGTATTTGACGATGCCGCAGTTGGTTTGGTTGGCTGGGTTCCCGCTGTGGTTTGTGGTTGTTGTGTGTTAAAAATTCCGTTTACATTCATTTTGCTCTCCTTTATTTTTGTACGTGGTATTATTTATATAAAAACAATTTCCCCGTGAGAATTTCGCAGATGAAAGGATACTTTTGTATATATAAAGTATCATTTAATAGGATATATTTGCCTTTGAGGGGTAAAATAAAGATTTACATTTTGTAACAAAACTTGGTATTTTTTAAGGCTTTTATATCATATATTCGCCGAAAATTATCCTTTAAACGTAGTCTTATGGTCAATTAAAGTGTCGTGTATGTTGTTTATTATTGTTGTAATATTTCCTACAATTAAAAAAGGGGGGATAATTGATGGCTAAAACAAGTTTCGGGAAAAAGCTCCAGCAAATACGAAAATCCAAAAATCTTACTCAGGCTGCCTTGGCGGAAAAAGCTGACGTTAACGAAAAACATATCTCCAAGATTGAAACAGGCGTCTATTTTCCGACTTATTCTACGTTGAGTAAAGTCTTGCAGGCGTTGGATTTGAATGTTGAAGATGTCGGGCTTGATTTAGCGCAAGTGCAGACGAACGACAACCCGTATTACATCAAATCATTGCAAATTCTCAACGGAGCAAAAAATGAACAAGAATATGAGTATTATTACGGCATCTTAAACCAAGCCAAAAAAGGTATTGAAATAATTAATTACGGACTGGAAAATTGAGCGCGCTTTTTGGATATATATTTTTGTCGGCAGTATTAATCGGGCTTTTTGTGTTTTTAATATTTGCCCAACGGTTGAGCTTTATGCTGAGAACAATCGCCATATCAACCGTGCTTGTTATATTCGGGGTGCATTTTGTTTACAAGCTGCCCATTTTTTTAATACTGTTTATTATCATCATGTGGATTATTATCGGGATGATTTTGCTCTATTCAATATGCTGGCTTCTGTGGAAATGGTGGGGGTAAAAATTTTTTACTCACACCAATAATTAATTTTTCATTAAGGTAATTTTGTACTGTTGATTTTTATTATATAATGGTTTTAACACATAAATAAGGAGGATTTATTATGATAAAACCGTTAGGCGACAGAATTGTTATTAAGGTAGTTGAAGATAACGAGCAGACAACAGGCGGGATTTTTATCCCTGACAGCGCGAAAGAAAAACCGCAGCGCGGCGAGGTTATCGCAGTGGGTTACGGCGAAGTCAGCGAAAAAGGCGAGCGCAAACCGATGGATGTAAAACCGGGCGATATGGTGCTCTACGCAAAATACGCAGGCACTGAGGTTAAAGAGGGCGGTGATTTATTAAAAATCATGTCCATAAAAGATGTATTAGGTATCATTGAGTAGGGGTAAATACCGGCTGAGCCGGTGCCGGAAATGGGTTCCCGCCCGAAATTGACATAGAAATTATAAATAAGGAGAAATAAAAATGGCAAAACGTATTGTATTTGACGAAGAAGCACGCAAGTCGCTTTTGAAAGGTATAGATGCCGTGGCTGACACGGTAAAAATCACGCTCGGACCAAAAGGCCGCAACGTGATTTTGGAGAAGAAATTCGGCGCACCGCAAATCGTTAACGACGGCGTGACAATCGCGAAAGAAATTGAACTTAAAGACGGGCTGGAAAACGCCGGCGCGCAGCTTTTGAAAGAGGTTTCTTCAAAAACAAACGATGTCGCAGGCGACGGCACAACAACCGCAAGCGTTCTGGCGCAAGCGATTGTGCGCGAGGGGCTGCGTAACCTTACAGCCGGCGCAAACCCGATGTCCATGAAACGCGGGATTGACAAAGCCGTTGACCTGGCGGTTGAAAAAATTAAAAACATTTCAAAAAATGTGAACACAAAAGAAGAAATCGCGCAGGTTGCGGGGATTTCTGCCGGCAACAACCCGGAAATCGGCGGACTTATCGCAGAGGCGATGGAAAAAGTCGGCCACGACGGCGTTATAACCGTTGAAGAAAGCAAATCTTTCGGCACAAACCTCAAAGTTGTTGAAGGGATGCAGTTTGACAAAGGCTACCTGTCACCGTATTTTGTGACCGACGCCGAGCGCATGGAATCTGTTTTGGAAGACGCCTACGTGCTTTGCGTGAACAAAAAAATCAACCTTATCGCTGATTTGGTGCCTGTTTTGGAACAGGTTGCGCGTGACGGCCGCTCACTGCTTCTGATTGCGGAAGACATTGAAGGCGAAGCGCTCGCAACACTTGTTGTCAACACGATGAGAAAAGTTCTGCGCGCGGTAGCAGTCAAAGCGCCGGGTTACGGGGATCGCCGCAAAACGATGTTGGAAGATATCGCAATTTTGACAGGCGGCGAAATGTTTACCGAAGAACTCGGTATCAAGCTTGAAAACGTCACAACCCAAATGATGGGCCACGCAAAACGCGTCACAGTCACAAAAGACGAGACAACAATTGTTGTTGGCGAAGACACCAAAAAGGCCGTTCAAGACCGCGTTGCGCTTATCAAAAAACAAATTGACGCGTCGGATTCGGACTACGACAAAGAAAAACTGCAAGAGCGTATCGCGAAACTTTCCGGCGGAGTTGCGGTGATTGAAGTCGGCGCGGCAAGCGAAGTTGAACTCAAAGAGCGCAAGCTGCGTATTGAAGACTCGCTCAACGCGACCCGTGCAGCCAACGAAGAAGGCATCGTACCGGGCGGCGGGATTGCGCTGATTCGTGTTCAGCAGGAGCTGCAAAAAGCGCTGGATAAAACAGAATTTTCATCCGACGATGAGAAAATCGGGTTCAAAATCCTGACAACCGCGCTTGATGTGCCGCTGCGTGCGATTGCGGACAACGCCGGCGCAAAGTCTGATGTGGTACTTGATGCAGTGCTTGTAAAAGACGGTGCGTTCGGGTATGACGCGCTTAAAGACGAATACGTTGATATGTACAAATCCGGTATCGTTGACCCTGCAAAGGTTACACGCTCCGCGCTGATGAATGCGGCATCCGTTGCGTCAATGTTGTTGACCACCGAAGCGGCCGTTGTTGAGGTTCCGGAAGAAAAAGCGCCTGAAATGCCTGCTATGCCGGGCATGGGCGGCGGAATGTACTAAACCGCTTGACAATCTCCGCTGTTAGATTTATACTGACAGCGGAGGAATTTGCCATGGGAAAAATACCGAAAATTACATTGTCATCGCTTGATCAAGGTGTCAGAATTGTTCGTGACGCAAAAACAGGGGCGGAATGGTACGTTGGCGCGCATACTCGTCTTAAAAACGGAAACATTCCGACAGATAATCAATTACTGAAAGTGCTTAAATCGCTTGAAGGCGAAAAGCCGATTACAGACGCTCAAAAACGGGAGCTCTTCACTGTGGGATAAACAGGCCGGCGGCAAAAGATTGATTTACACTCTGTAATCGTCAAACACGCCCGCGCTTAAATAGCGCTCGCCTGTGTCAGGCAAAATGACCACAATCGTTTTGTCCTTGTTTTCGCGCCGGCCGGACAATTCAAGTGCCGCCTGCATTGCCGCGCCTGATGAAATCCCGCACAAAATACCTTCTTCACGCGACATTGCACGCGCAATTTCTATCGCAACGATCTCATCAACCGGCATAATCTCGTCCACAACCGACCGGTCAAAGTTTTCGGGGACAAAGTTCGCGCCGATACCTTGGATTTGGTGCGGCATTGCGTTGCCGCCGCTGAGCAAGGGCGAGGATTTTGGCTCAACAGCAATAATTTGCACACTCGGCTTTAAACCTTTTAAAACCTTGCCAATCCCGCTAATCGTGCCGCCGGTGCCGACACCGGCCACAACAATATCCACCTTACCGCCGGTGTCGCGCCAGATTTCTTCCGCGGTTGTGAGTCTGTGCGCCTCCGGGTTTACGGGGTTTGAAAATTGCTGCGGGATGAACGCCCGGCTATTTGGGGCGGAATTAAACTCTGCATAAAGCTCTTGCGCCTTGTCAACCGCACCTTGCATCCCGCCTTGCACAAGAACGACCTCGGCACCGTAGGCTTTTAGCAGCGCACGCCGCTCAAGACTCATTGTTTCAGGCATCGTCAAAATCAATCTGTAACCCTTCACCGCACAAATCATCGCAAGCGCAATCCCTGTGTTCCCGCTTGTGGGCTCGATTATAACCGTGTCTTTGTCAATCAAACTGTCGCGTTCGGCAGCTCTTATCATATAAAGTGCGGCCCTGTCTTTGACCGAACCTGCCGGGTTAAAGCTCTCCAGTTTTGCAAAAATCTGCGCGCCGCCGGCGTTTAATTTAGCTATTTTAACCATCGGTGTGTTGCCGATTAAATCCAATATATTCATTTATATCTCCTATAAATCTCGTATTTTTTTCTGTAATTCTCCGGTGTAATATTTATCATAACAACATTTGCGCCGCTTTGCAATGCTTTTTCGCGCCCGCCCGTTTCAAGTGTTTCCATCGCGGTGGTCGCGGGGATGTTGATGTCTGGCAGTACCAGGCGCGTGATTGCCATCACCTTTAATGCTAAATCAAACGTACCGCCGGTGCTATCGCCCAACGGGGTATTTTGGCACGGGATAAAAGGGCCGAGCCCAACCATATCGGCCTGCAGTTTTTTGAAAAACAAAATATCGTCCGCAAGCATCTCAAGCGTTTGCCCCGGCAAACCGACCAGACACCCTGTGCCTGTTTCGTAACCTAATTCTTTTAACTTAAAAAGGCATTCTTTACGCGATTCCAGGCTCATCCCGGGGTGCATTTTCGCGTAAAGTTCCGGGTTTGTCGTCTCAATCCGCAGCAAAAACCTGTCCGCGCCTGCTGCTTTCAACTGCTCGTAATCGTCGCGCTCACCGATGCTCAACGTCACGGCAACATCGCGTTTTTTTATTTCTTTGACGATATCGCACAGGATTTCCGTGGTAAAATAAGGGTCCTCGCCCGATTGCAGCACAAATGTTTTGTAATCGCTTTGTGCAAGTTCAATAATCTCCTGTGGGGTTAATCTGTATCTGTCAACCTTGTCATTTGCACCGCGAATGCCGCAATAAAGGCAGTTTTGGCGGCAATAGTTTGAGAACTCAATCAAACCGCGCACAAGAACCTCGTCCCCCACACACTCGTGCCGGAGTCTGTCAGCCTCTTTAAAAAGTTCTGTCCCGTCGCTTTGGAGCAGTTTTATAATTTCTGTTTTTTCCACATATTTATTATACATTTGTCTTTTTCTAAAAACAAGTTTATAATATTGTAAAAAGGAGTATGAATGAAAAAGTTAGCCATATTATTTACATTATTGATATTCGGGTTGGGTGCTGTCGCAATTGAAGACACACAACCTGCTGCCACCTCACAAGACAGGGTCGCACCGGGCGCGGCAAAAAAGGGTTACCCGAAAAAATACACCGAGGATTACATCTTGCAAATCTCAAAAGTTTACAGCAGCGTCAGCGAGGATCCGCTTATTCAGGTCGCACTGGATATGCTGAAAGAAACCCAAGGCGAATACTCGCGCCGCGCAATCCTTGGCAACAATCTTTCCCAACGGCCGTTCATTGTTGAGTTCAAAAACCTTGGCGACATCGACCCTGATTTTATCTCGTTTGACGCAATCGGCTGGAAAAAACAAAAAGGTATCATCCGCAAAGAAGACCAGCTGCATATTTTTATCAACCCGCGGCACAAAGATGCGCCTCCGGGAGCGCTTGCCGCACTGCTTGCGCACGAAGCACTCCACCAGGATGAGTTCAACTCGCTCGCCGAAGAAACCTACGCCTGGACAATGGAGGCCTCCGTTTGGCACGAGATATCACACCTTTACCCGGAAAGCAACGATGAGCTCCACCCGCTGGTTAAGCGCGAAAACACGCTTAAAAAACTTTACCAGCGCGGAAACTATTCGGACAAGTTCCTCAAAAAAACCGTACACTCAAACGAAGGTTATTCAAATCTGCCCGCAACTTCACCGGGATTTGAGGCCCTGTAGAGTTACCCGAAAGTATATTGATAATCCGCAACTTGGTGTTAATATATTAGTATGAAAAGAACGCATGTTATAGCTTTTATGATAACAGGTTTGATACTTTTGGTATCGAACCTGATTTTCATGGACAGCAAAATCAATATTGACGAGCATAACGTGAATCGCGAATACATCTCGCCCCAGCGGCTTTTTGAAAATACCTGGGATGAGGTTCGTGATAATTATTATGATGCGGCGATGAACGGTCAGTCCTGGTACCGGTGGAAAGAGCACTACCGCCACAAAATCAAGACCCCCGACGATGCCCGTGTTGCAATAGAGTCAATGCTCGCAAGCCTTGACGATCCGTATTCAAAATTCATGACAAAAGAGGAATACTCGGAACAAAACAATTCCATCAACTCAAAAATAACCGGTATCGGCGTCAACATCGCGCCTGTCGCCGGAAAAATTGAAATCATAAACGTTGTTGAAGGCACACCCGCCCAGAGCGCAAACCTTTTGCCCAAAGATATTATCCTTGCCATAGACGGCAAAGATGTGAGCGGGATGACCATGACAGATATCGTGAATCTTGTGCGCGGGCCGGAAAACTCTTTTGTCGAGCTTACTATTTTGCGCAACAAGGACAAGTTTGCCAAAAAAATTATCCGCAAAGAAATTAAGATAAAAACCGTAAAAAGCACTGTTGACAAGAATATCGGCTACATACAGATAACAAGTTTTATTGGTCAATCAACGCCAAACGAGTTTTTGGAGGCGCTTGAAAAAACAAAGGACACCGAAGGTTTGATAATTGATTTGCGCGGGAACACCGGCGGGCTTTTGCCTAACGCAGTTTTTATCGCGAACTTGTTTATCCCGGAAGGCAAACTCGTCAGCATTGAGGGCCGCAGCGGGTTTAAGCACACAATTGATGCGCACCGCGACACAAGCTTTGTTGTTGAAAAACCGCTTGTCGTACTTGTTGACGGCGCATCGGCCTCCGCAAGCGAGATTTTATCCGGCGCACTGAAAGATTACAAGCGCGCAACAATACTTGGCACCCAGACATTTGGCAAAGGGATGGTTCAAAAAATTATCCCGCTGCCAAACGAGACGGGCCTCAATCTGACCGTCGCAAAATACCTCACCCCGAACGGCCACGATATTAATAAAAAAGGCATCACCCCGGATGTTTATGTTGAGTTTAGTCTGAATGATTTGAAAACCGGCAACGATGCCCAGCTTAATACCGCGAAAAATCTGGTCGCGCAAATGTGTACAAATTGACAACCCGCGTTTTTAATATAGTATATAGATATGTGTGTAACTCGTCGCGACTTTATTAAAACAACCGGTGTTTTGGGCGCATGCGCCCTTTGTTGTCTGCCCGGATTTTCGCAGCGGAGCAAGTTTTCTGCTGAACCGTACACCTGCGAAGACGAGCTCCCGACAAAGTTTCAACTGGATGTGTGTACCATTTGCCAGCTCAACTGTGTTCAATGCCCGACAAGACAAATCCGTGATGAGAACAACCATTACGGTTATATGAGGTTCAAAGATTTTAAAAAATTTGTTGATACCAACCGTGTTACAGCGGTTGAATTGTCAAGCAAGGGCGAGATTTTTTTGAACCCCGAGCTGCTTGATATTATAAAATACGCTCACAAAAAAAATATAATCCTAACCGCATACAGCGGTGTAAACGGCAACGACATCAGTGACGATGTGGCCGAAGCGCTTGTCAAATACCAAATCAGAGATATACAGTTTTCAATCGACGGTGCAAGTCAGGAAATTTATTCTCTCTACCGCATCGGCGGCGATTTTGACAAAGTTATTGCCAACATCAAAAAAATTAACGCACTCAAAACCAAGTACAACAGCGAGTTCCCCAAAATGACATGGAAATATATTATGTTTGGCCACAATGTTTGCGATATGGTTAAGGCTAAACAGATGGCCGATGAGCTTGGTATGAGTATGTACTACTCAACGAATAATATCCCTGACTATTCCCCGCTAACAAAAAAAGATCACAACTTCATCAAAAAGGTCACCAAAAAAGAAAAATATTTTCTCGGGTTTAAAACTGACCTTGATGTTGTTAAAAGCGAGGTTTGCAACACATTGTTTAACGTCCCGCAAATCAGCTACAACGGGCAGCTGCTCGGATGCTGCTGCAACAATTACAGTTTTTACAAGGCCAACGCGTTTGAGACGGATTTGATGACTGTTTTGAATAACCCGGATTATTTGTACAGCAAACGTATGATAACAGGTCAAGTACCGGATGACACGAGCAACCCTTGCTCAAGGTGCTTTGCGTACAAAAATATGAAGAAAAAGGGGAGTTTTATATGCGCATGAACCGCCGCGATTTTATCAAAACAACCGGAGTTTTGGGCGCGTGCGCTTGCTGCGGGCTGCCCGGGTTTACCCAGCGCAGTGATTTCTCCACTGAACCGTTCACGCACAAAAGCCAGTTTCCGACAACATTCCAAATAGATGCAGGTAATATTTGCCAGCTTGATTGCCCGGAGTGTCCTGCAAAAATACTTATGAGAAGACACCCCGGCTATGGCTTTTTGAAATTTAAAAACTTTAAAAAATTTATTGATAATAATAAAAACATAACAGATATTGAATTGTCAAAAACCGGTGAAATTTTTTTGAATCCCGAACTGCTTGATATAATAAAATACGCTCACAAAAAAAATGTATCTCTTACCGCGGACAACGGCGTGAACGGAAACTATATCAGCGATGAGGTTTTGGAAGCGCTTGTTAAATACAAATTTAAACTGATAAATTTTTCAATCGACGGCGCAAGTCAAAAGGTTTATTCAATATACCGCCGCGGTGGTGATTTTGACAAAGTTATTGACAATATCAAAAGAATTAACACACTCAAAGCCAAGTACAACAGCGAGTTCCCTAAAATGAACTGGAAATATGTTGTCTTTGGGCACAATGTTTGCGATATGGTCAAAGCTAAACAAATGGCCCAGGAACTTGGTATGAGCATGTACTACGCCGCGAACTGTTCCCCGGGGTATTCGCCGATAAGAAAACAAGATGAGGCTTTTGTGAAAAAAATGTATGAGGGGCAGTATCTCTTTGATGTTTTTGATATTAAAACACTTCAAACTGTCATTTGCGCTGATTTATTCAAACAGCCGCAAATACATTATGACGGCCGGTTTTTAGGATGCAGCTGCAACTCGATTGGTTTTTATAACGTTAACGCGTTTGAGACGGATTTGATGACTGTTTTGAATAACCCGGATTATTTGTACAGCAAAAAAATGCTGACAGGACAAGTGCCGGACGACAAAACCAACCCTTGCTCGGACTGCTGGGCGTACAATATAATGCAAGAGAAGGGCAGCTTTATATGCGCATGAACCGCCGCGATTTTATCAAAACAACCGGGGTTTTGGGCGCGTGTGCTTGCTGCGGGCTGCCCGGCGCGGGCCAAATTATCGGGCCGTACAAAAGTAAATCCGAATTACCCACAAAATTCAACATGGAACCGTGTACCTTGTGTCAGCTCAACTGCCCGGCGTGTCAGCCAAGAAAATGGCTCACCGAAAACGGCAGATTAGGCTACCTGAAATTCAAAGATTTTAAACGCTTTGTCAACGAAAATAAAGTAACCCATATTAATTTTGCCTGTCAAGGTGAACTTTTTTTGAACCCCGAGCTGCTTGATATTATAAAGTATGCCCACAAAAAGAACATTTTATTGAGATGTGATACCGGCGTCAACGGCAACGATATAAGCGACGATGTGGCCGAAGCGCTTGTCAAATGCAAGTTTCAAGATTTAACATTCTCAATCGACGGCGCAAGTCGGGAAATTTATTCAATCTATCGTGTCGGCGGCGATTTTGACAAAGTTATTGACAATATCAAAAAAATTAACGCACTCAAAGCCAAGTACAACAGTGAGTTTCCTAAAATAACGTGGAAATATATTGTCTTTGGCCACAATGTTTGCGATATGGCTAAAGCTAAACAAATGGCTGAAGAACTTGGTATATCTTTTTTGTATGCCGATAATTGCGAACCGGAATATTCGCCAGTCAAACAAAAAGACGCAGCCTATGTCAAAAAAATGACTGCGCCGTATCGGTTTTTTGGGGACTATATGGTCATACCTAAAATCCAGCAAGCCATCGGCTGCATCCCGTTATTTAACCAGCCTCACATTAATCATGACGGACGGCTTCTCGGATGTTTTTGTAATCTTAAAGGCTACACCTCTAATGTTTTCAAACCGGATTTGATGACCGCTTTAAATGATAAGGAGATGATTTACAGCAAAAATATGATAACAGGTCAGATACCGGAAAACATTGACAACCCTTGTTTTTGGTGCGGTGCATACAAATACATGAAACAAACCGGAGTCTGGGTGGACCCTAGCTGCATTTGATTTTTAATGTCGGGAACGCGATAACATCACGGATTGACGGTGAGTTTGTCAACAGCATCACCACGCGGTCAATCCCCATCCCCATACCGCCTGCAGGCGGCATCCCGTGTTCAAGCGCGCAAATAAAATCTTCGTCAATCGGCATCGCTTCTTCGTCCCCTGCGGCTTTCGCACTCATTTGCGCCTCAAATCTCGTGCGCTGATCAATAGGGTCAGTTAATTCGGAAAACGCATTTGCAATCTCCCAACCATTCACGCGGGTTTCAAACCGTTCGGTCAAACGCTCGTTACTGCGGTGAACCTTTGCCAGCGGCGATATGTCACGCGGGTAATCAATTATGTGCACCGGTTGGATAAGGTGCGCTTCAACGCGTTCTTCAAACACAAGCTCCACCGTCTGCCCCCAATTGTCACAGTCTGATGCATCAACCCCGACGGATTTCGCTGCGGCTTGCGCCTCTGCGGGGGTAAATATAAGGTTGAAGTCCAGCCCTGTATATTCTTGTATCGCGCCAATCATCGTCTTTCTGTCCCACGGCGGCGTCAGGTCAATGTCGTTGCCGCAATAGTTGATTTTCATAGTCCCGAGCACCTCTTTTGCGGCGTTCGCCACAAGAGTTTCGGTCAACGTCATCATATCGTTGTAATCAACATAAGCCTGATAAAGCTCTATCATCGTAAATTCCGGGTTGTGCCGCACGCTGATACCTTCGTTGCGGAAATTACGGTTGATTTCAAAAACCTTCTCAAACCCGCCGACAGTAAGCCGTTTCAAATAAAGTTCCGGCGCAATACGCAAAAACATATCCATATCAAGCGTGTTGTGGTGCGTGATAAACGGTTTTGCATTCGCACCGCCGGCCTGCGGATGAAGCATCGGAGTTTCCACCTCCAAAAAGTCTTGTTTTAAAAGGGTTTCGCGAATTGATTGAATAATCTTGCTGCGTTTTCTAAAAATCTCGCGCGAGTCTTCGTTGATAATTAAATCCACATAACGTTTGCGGTACTTGGTTTCAACGTCAGTCAACCCGTGAGTTTTGTTCAGTTCTTCAAGTTTTTCTTTGTCAATTTGTTTGTTCGGCAGCGGCAAAAGCGTTTTGGAAAGCATTTTTAAAGACTTGGCTTTCAAAGAAAGTTCACCGCGCGGGGTTCTGCGGATTGTACCGGTAAAGCCCAATATATCGCCAAGGTCAACGAGTTTCAGCACCGCCAAATCTTCTTCGGATAAATTATCTTTGTGCGAAAAAATCTGGATTTTGCCGGATTCGTCCATAAGGTCAATGAACATCCCCGTGTTGCGCATAGCCATAACGCGGCCCGCAACGGAATATGTATCGTCGGTTTCCTCACCGTCAGCGAGTTTTGCATATTTTTCCTGCAAATACTGCGCCTTCGCATCCACATCAAACGAGTACGGATACGGGTTCACACCCATGTCTGCAAGCTGCGCGAGTTTTTGGATACGGGTTTGGCGGATATGGTTATCTGTTTCAGCAATCTGTGTCATGGTTAATATTCTATCATGAAAATATTTTCATTCAAAGTCGCTTTTGCGCCGTACGGCACTGTGATTTTGTCCGCGGCGTGCGTTATTTTTAAACTTTTTGCAACCGGCACAGGCAGTCCTTCAAAAACTTCTTCCCATTTACCTCCGCCGATAAAATCGCCCGGCACGACAGCTTGCAAATTTGCGCGAAACTTTTCAATATTCATTAATTGTGTCATCATCTTGTCAATTTTGTAATCCGGTTCGTTCAGGTCTTCCGTAAAAAATATAAACGGTTCATCGGGTATAAAATCCTGCCCGCAAAGCGACACAATACTGGACAAATTGCCGCCCCAAACAATACCTTCTGCCTTGCAGGCTGCTGCCGTGTTTACTTCAAACGCGAGCGTGTTTTCGGCCATGGCTTTGAAAAAATTATCCAGCATAAATTTTGACGGATTCTCGGCACCAAAGTCACTTTGCAGCATCGGCTCGGAAAAAGTTTTCAACCGAGCGCGCCGCAAAAACATCGCGGAAAGTATTGAGCTGTCAGAATAACCGCAAAAAATTTTGGGGTTTGCGCGGACAATATCATAATCTATTTTGTCAATCAGTCGCAGCGCGCCGTAACCGCCGCGCATGGAAATAATCGCGTCCACCTGCGGGTTCTCAAATAATTGCATCAAACCGGCCGCACGCTGCTCATCTTTGCCCGCAAGCCCGCGCCAATTTTCAAAGCAATTATCCGCAAGCACCGTTTTATAACCGCAATCTTCAAGCAGTCCCAGTCCGCGCTCAATCGCCTGTCTGTCTTCTATTGCGCCCGACGGCGCGGCAATCCCTATTGTGTCACCCGCTTGTAATTTTTTCATGATACAATATTACCATGAATTATGTTCCTCTGTACAGAAAATACCGCCCGCAAAAATTGGAAGAAATTGTCGGGCAATCGCACATAAAAAAAGCACTGACTAACGCCATTGCGCTGGACAAAATTTCCCACGCGTATTTGTTCACAGGCCCCAGAGGTACGGGGAAAACTTCTACCGCGCGGATTCTGGCAAAGTCTTTGAACTGCAAAAAAGGCCCGACCGCGACTCCTTGCGGCGAGTGCGAAAACTGCATAGATATCACAAACTCCACCCCTATGGATGTTCGCGAAATTGATGCGGCATCACACGGCGGGGTTGACGATACCCGAAAACTTTTGGAACAAATTATTTTTGTCCCAACCCAAAGCCGCTATTTGATATATATTATAGACGAAGTTCATATGCTCTCTACGCAGGCGTTTAATGCGCTTTTGAAAACGCTTGAAGAACCGCCGAAAAATGTTATTTTTATCCTTGCAACGACCGAAGTCCACAAGGTCCTTGATACGATAAAAAGCCGCTGCCAGCGGTTTGATTTTAAACGGATTACAACGGATGACATTATTGAACACCTGAAAATGATTGCAAAAAAAGAAAAAATTAAAATAACAGATGAAGCACTGTCCGCTATCGCCAAAAATTCCGCCGGCGGAATGCGTGACAGTATCGCGCTTTTGGACCAGCTTGCAGTTTTGGGTGATGTGAGCATTGATGATATAAATAATCTTCTCGGCCGGATTTCGTTTGATATTCTGGCAAAACTTACCGACAAAATTATCGCATCAAACCCGCAAGAGGCAATTGAAATCGCGGAAGAAATTTATAACAACGGGAGCGAACCGGGTCTGATTTTATCAGGGCTTGCGGATTATTTTAAAAACCTGCTTATCGCAAAAAACTGCTCCGAGACCATCGCGCGCGAACTCACACAAGCGGCGCAATTTGATGTTTTAAAAAAGCAGGCGGCAAAATTAGATACCCATCAAATTATATTTTTGATTGACAAATCCGCGCAATACATAAGAGAAATCAAGGCCGCCGCAAACCCGCGGTTGTGGCTGGAAGTTGCGGTTATTGATTTGGCCAACCTCGCAGACAACACAAGTCTTGTTGAACTGCAAAACCGTATCGCGGCACTGGAAGGTAACAGACAATTAAAAACTGAAACTGTAAAATTACAGGCCGCACCTGTTCCGGCTCCGGTTAAATTAAAAGACGAACCTGCTCCGATACCGGCATCAGTACCAACACCTGCTGCCATGCCAACACCTGCCTCGTCTGCAACCTGGGAACAGTTATTGGACAACACATCACCGGCGGCAAAACCGTTTCTGAAACAAAATGCGCAGGCGATAAAAATTTCACCCGAAGAAACCATTATTGAAATAAAC
>DBCX01000042.1:0-188 GCA_002293275.1 Cyanobacteria bacterium UBA947
AGATAAATTTTGCTGTCGCGCGGAACAGAGATTGCGTTGATGGATTTTGTTTTCGGGTCAATGTTCAAGATGATGATTGTATCCGAGCGCGTGCCGGCGAACGGGTCTGTGCCGTACTCATTCGCATCAATTCCCAAAAACAGGATGTTTTGTTTTTTCAGCCCGAACGGGAACGAAAAATCCGCCTT
>DBCX01000042.1:263-7654 GCA_002293275.1 Cyanobacteria bacterium UBA947
ACGCCCAAAAACAGCACCAGCATGACGTTGAGTGTTTGCAAAAACGAGGACTGCTCCTCAATCTCTTTTTTTGTCGTCCGTAAGTACGTATTTAAATCTTCATCGGGTTCGTGTCTGTTGAATTCTTTTTCCATAATAATATTATACAATAAAAAATTTTAACAAGTGCGGCTGACAATATAACATCCGATTACCACCCGGTTAAAAACGCTGATACAAGCGTGAAATATATCGCAAGCCCGAGGATATCTACCGCTGTTGTGATAACAGGGCCGGACGCGACGGCGGGATCGACCTTCAAACCTTTTAGTACAAACGGTGCGAGCGTACCGAGGATTGTTGCGAGCACCATATTTATTGTCATGGCAACGCCGACAACAAGCCCGAGCTCAATGCTGCGTTTCCACGTTATTGTGACAAGCATAACCAGCATCCCGAACAGGCCGCCAATTGCGAGCCCGACAAGGCTTTCTCGCATCATGTGGTGCAGCGCATCGCGCATTGTCACCTGACCTGTTGAAAGTCCGCGGACCATAAGGGTTGTACTTTGGATGCAGATGTTTCCGGAAAGCCCGATAAGAAGCGGCATAAATATTGCGACAACCGGCAGGATATGCAGCGCGTGGTCGTAGCGGTTGGCGACGTTTACAGCGATGAATCCGCCGATGAGTGTCAAAAACAGCCACGGCACGCGCGCGCGGAATGCTTTCAGGATGTTGCCGGACAAAATCTCGTCCTCGTCCACGGCGTTTGAGATACCGGCTGATGCGTGGATTTCTTCGGTTGTTTCTTCTTGAATAAGGTCGTGAACGTCGTCCCAGGTAATCATACCTTTCAGGCGGTTGTAAAAATCCACGACGGGCAGTGCGTTGTACTGGTACTTCATAAACTGGTTCGCGACGATATCGCTGTGGTCGTCAACTTGCAGCCGGACGATGTCGCTAATCATAATATCTTCCACAAGCGTATCAATCGGGGTAGTCAAAAGCTTGCGCAGCGACACAACGCCGAGCAGGTGGTTTTGTTTGTCAACAACGTAGATGTAGTAGAGTTCAAGGTGGTCATTCTCGGCCTTGGTGCGGATGTAGTTGAGGACATCCAAGACGCTCATATCGCAGTCAACCGTGATAACACTGGGGTTCATCATCCCGCCGGCAGAGTCCTCGTTGTAGGTCAAAAGCTCACGGACTTCCTCGGAGAACTTGTGGGGCAGCTTTTCAAGATACGTTTCGGACTCGTCGTCTTCAAGCTCGCCAAGGACGTCGGCTGCGGCGTCGTATGGGAGTTTTGTGATAATTTTGGATGCGGTTTCCTCGTCAAGCTCGCCAAGGAGTTCAACTTGCAGGTTCGCGGGCAGGTATTCCATCGCGTCCGCGGCTTTTTCAAGCTCAAGCAGCTTGAAGCAGGCCAGGCGCTCGTCGGGTTTGAGTTCCTCAAAAATGTCGGCAAGGTCGGCAACGTGGTAGGTATTGAGCTCCTCTTGGAGTTTGGCGGGGTCTGCCATCACCTCACGGAGCCTGTCAATTACGTTTGATACATTAAGCATAAGAAAATTGTATCATAAAAATAACAAAAATTTTTCTTCACAGGTTTTTGTATCTGCATGATTAAGCCGATAAGTTTTTGCTCAACAAAACTCAATGTTGTGTATTTCAACGATATGCACTCGTCGCCTGCTAATATTGACCGGTTTGCAAGTGCGATGCAGGATTCTGATTTGGTTTTGTCGGGCGGGGATTTGTTTGTGGGTAAGGCGGTAAGCAATCCCGCTATCGGTAAAATTCTTCAAACATGCATGGATGCGAGCGCTGCGGGCAACCACGATTTAGAATGCGGGCAGGAATTAAGCCAATTGCTGTCAGGCAATAATCTCAAAATGCTCGGCGTGAACGTATCGTATTCAAAAGAAACAGCGCTTTCCCGGCAGATACAATCTTCAATTATTTTGGATAAAAATATCGGGGTGATAGGGGTTGCTCCGTTTGATTATGAGGATTTGGCGTTTATTAATGATTCAAACGATTTTATAAAAATTGAGCCGGTGCAAAAAACTGTTGACCTGGTAAAACAAGAGGTGGAAAAACTTGAAAAACAAGGGGTGGATAAGATTTTTTTGCTGGCGCACACAGGGAAAGAGTATTATGAGATGTTTGCAAAAATCGGCGGGATTGACGTTATTATAGGCGGTCATGACCACACGGAAGTTGATAGCTGGGCGACATCTGACAGAAACGAGCCGGTCAAAATAGCGGCGACAGGGGGCTCGGACAAAGTCAGGTTTGACGGCAATTTGAATGTTTTTGGCAGATTAAAACTTTATTTTGACGATTTTGGGGTTCTGGTTAAACAAAAATGCGATAACTTGATTGAACAGACCCAAAATTATCCTTGCTCGGGTTTGTTGGGCAAGTTCAAACCTGCGGATAAAGCGGCAGTAATCGCAAAACTGCCGGCCCCTGTGATATGCGGCGACCCTCTAATTCAAGAAAACAAGGTGGCAAACATTGTTGCCGATTCAAGTCTTTGGTATGTTAATACACACACAAAAGGCGAAAAAGCTGATTTTTCGTTTGTTAACGCCGGGTCAATTCGCGACAACTTTAACACAAAAGAAGTTACGCTGGATGATACCGCCAATATCGCTCCGTTTGACGCAGTGCTTCTTATAAAAACAAACCTGAGCAAAAAACAAATTATTGATACCTTAAACTGGTGTGTTGAATCAACGACGTTACCGAAAATATCACCGGGGTTGATGCAGGTTTCCGGGCTGGAATACAAAATTAACGACGACTTGACCGTCAGCGGCGTGCATATATTAGATGCAGACGGAAGTATAAAATACGATTTGGATGATTTTGATGACGACAAAGAATTTGTCTGCGTGTATGATACTTTTCTTGCTACCGGTGTTGCGGGATTGAAAGATTTGAAAAAAGATAACCCCTGTGAGATGGAAATCTTTGACTGCTCGCGGCAAAAGGCGTTGTCGGAGTATTTACAAAACGTCCCAAAGATTTTTGATTATGAGCGCGCACGGATTAAATAAAAAAAAACGACTATTTTGGTAGTCGTTAGAAAATCAATAGGAAAAAGGGAAAGGAAAAACTTTTATCTGGCACAGCCGAGCAAACCGGGGTAGGTCCTAATGTCTGCTCCGGCTCAGCCGGTTAGCCGAATGTTTTGAATGTTGTCTCAACGTTCTTTTGGATAACTTTTGTGACCGCATCCATCTCCGTTTGGATAGCGTTTTGCTCTGTGTCAAGTTGTTTTAACCGCAATTCAAGGTTTTTGTCCTGGGATTGGATGATTGCGATTTTTGCGTTGATTTCGTTGATTGTTTGGTCGTACTGATATTTTTCATACTCGTATTGGTTCATCGCGTCGTTGTATTTTTCCTGGTCGGCGATGGTATTGGTTGTGAGCGCGTAGGATACGCCTTCGCCCGGATTGTCAGCGTCAACGTAGTCAGGGTATAATGTGATATTTATAAGCCGTCCTGTTGAGTCTTGTTCAACACGTGAGGACACGTTCTTAATCTCTTCGGTCTTTTTCTCGGAGCCCGGAGTGAAAGCCGGGATGTGCGATTGCGTGTTGCTGGTATCGGCGTCATACATTGCATCGCGCAGGTCGTCCACCTTGTAGAATTGAGGCACGTATGCACCTGTGGTGGTGTTTTGGGTATATCTTACCGCCCAGTCACTGTCGCCGTATTTAGTATCTAACAATTGCTCATAAGCTTGTTCTTCTTCAATTAATTGTGCTTGTTCTTCCGCGGTCAAAGATTCCCAATAAGCGCCGGTGCGGTCGGTGTCATCACCGAGTGTCGCAAGTTGTTCCGAGCCGATACGAAAATCCGTGGCAACAGCATCGTCTTTGTTCGTATCAGGGTCTGCCGGCGCGAACGTAACAACGCTTGATGCAGCAGATACCACAGAAAAATCATCAACCCATTCACGCAGATAGCTGACGTTATAGATGCCGCTGTCTTGTGCAATCATGGATGTGATTGAGTTTGACAATGCGCCGTCGTTGAATGTGTAAACGGTTTTTGTAAAACTATCAATAGCAGGAGGTACAGGCACACTCATCCCAAGCATTTGGTTGTAATAGTTGGCGGTTTGGTTACCCAGCGCTGTACGCTGCTGGTTAATCTGCTGGCCTTCATATTCAACGTTGGTCTTACGGGCTGTAAGTCCCAAAAATCTTGCTTGTGAAGCCGATAATCCCATTGGTTCTCCTTGTAAAATGTTCTCTTTCCATGTGTTACGGCGGTCTTGGGGATAAACTTTAATTTTCGCGGTTTCATGTTACAGAATTGTTACAATAAAAATAAATTTTTGTGATAGTATCATATATGTAGCGCGGATTGGGAAACCTTGCCGCAAAGAAATTAAGGAGAACCAGAGATGGCAAAGAACTTTTTATTTACCTCGGAATCAGTAACCGAAGGGCACCCTGACAAAGTATGCGACCAGATATCGGACGCGATTTTGGACGAATTTTTGAGCAAATATCCGCAGGCGAGGGTTGCGGCAGAGACGACAGTCACAACGGGCATGGCGCTTGTTTGCGGCGAGATTAGTGCGGATTGTTATGTAGATATTCCGGCGACCGTGCGCAGCACGATTAAGCAAATCGGGTATAACGGCGTGAACGGCGGCGGTTTTGATTATAAAACGTGTGCGGTTTTAACAAGCATTGACGAGCAGTCATGCGATATCGCGGGCGGTGTGAATAAAGCGTTTGAAACCAGAAGTGACAATGCTGATACCGCAGAAGCCGAGACATCAGATATTGGTGCGGGCGATCAGGGGATTATGTTCGGGTATGCGTGTGATGAGACACCTGAGCTTATGCCGCTGCCGATTTCGCTGGCGCACAGACTGGCGTATCGTTTGGCACAGATTAGAAAAGAGTGCAAGGTTGATTATTTAAGACCGGACGGCAAGTCACAGGTGACGGTTGAGTATGTGGAGGGCAAACCTGCGCGTATTCACACGGTGTTGATTTCAACGCAGCATGACCCGGAAATTAACGGCGAGTGTGACAACCATAAGGTTCAAGATATTATAAAAGCTGATATGCAAAAATGGGTGATAGATTATGTGTTTGCGAACGAGGCGATAAAGCCTGATGGTGATACAAAAATTCTTATTAACCCGTCGGGCCGATTTGTTGTGGGCGGGCCGCAAGGTGACGCCGGTTTGACCGGACGTAAAATTATTGTTGACACGTACGGCGGGTATTCGCGTCATGGTGGTGGTGCTTTTTCAGGCAAGGATCCGACAAAGGTTGACCGTTCTGCGGCGTATGCGGCAAGATGGGTCGCAAAGAACATTGTTGCGGCCGGACTTGCGCAAAAGTGCGAGATTGAGTTGGCGTATGCGATAGGTGTTGCAGAGCCGATTTCGGTACTGGTTGATACGTTTGGGACCGGTAAGGTGTTGGATGATGATTTGACTGCGCTTGTTGAGAAGAACTTTGACTTGCGGCCTGCTGCGATAATCAAGCAGTTTGACTTGCGCGGGTTGCCGGCGAAAAACGGCGGAAAGTTCTATCAATTGCTTGCGGCGTACGGTCATATGGGCAGAAGCGACATTGCGGTTCCGTGGGAGGATGTCAGCAAGGCGGCGGAATTAAAGTCGCAGGCGTGCAGCTTGTGCGGGTAGCACTTTACAAATAAAATGCATTAATATATAATGATAAAGGCCCGGAGCGATGCTCTGCCGGACAACTGAATAAAAAAGATATTCCTCGATAGCTCAATGGCGGAGCAACCGGCTGTTAACCGGTAGGCTGCTGGTTCGAGTCCAGCTCGGGGAGTATTTTTATATATGAAGGGGAAGATGAAAGAAAAGATTGAAAAACTGGTAAACAGACACGGGGTAAAGAAACTATTCTTGGCGGCGGTTATCCTATCGCTTGTTCTCTTTTGTATTGATAGGGTAACGAGAGATTTTGTGTTATTAAATATCACCCCCAAAAGTAGTCATACGGCAACGTTACTGCAAGACGGCAAGGTGTTAATTACTGGTAGATATCTTGGTGGTAACGAAGTAGAAGCTACGGCTGAGATTTTTGATCCTAAAACAAGAAAATTCACAAAAACAGGGGATATGACAATCCCGAGAATGTATCATTGGGCTGTTCTTTTACAAGATGGTAGAGTACTAGTCTCCGGAGGTACCACCTCGGGATGGACTGCCGCTAAAACAGCTGAAATTTATGATCCGAGTACAGGGGTGTTTACACAGATTAAATCTTCTGGTCAAGGTTGGCCAACAGCTTATCCGATGATACTATTAAATGACGGAAGAGTCTTAATGTATAGACGATTAGGGTTAAATGTGTTAGAAAGAAAAGATAAGAAGGTAGCACAATTATTTGATCCAAAAACAAATACTTTTAGTGATATTCGGCCATGCTTAGGCAAGATATGCCCAAATAGAGCTGTTTTAATGGATGATGGTAATGTTTTTCTATCATGTGATACAGCATATTATAACTTTCGGGTGTCTTGCGTCAACCAAATATTTAACCCGAGTACAGGAAGATATACTCCGACGGGAAAAACAAAGTACGGGCATAGATATGGTGCTGTGTTAAAACTCGCAAACGGGGAGATTGGTGTTTTTGGCGGTGACATGTGTGTAACGGAAAACGATTGCGGGGTTGAAATATATTCCCCGTCAACAGGAGAGTTTAGAAAAGGGGCAAATTTCCCCGGTAACAAAAGTATATCCAGTCAAAGTGCGGTTTTGCTTGATAACGGAAAAGTGCTATTAGTTGGAGGAGAGGAATTTATTGGGGATATTGAAACAGGACATTATTTAATAAATACAAGGGCTTACCTATATGACCCTGTTAAAGATAGGTTTAAAAGAATTTCAAGGATGCATTACAAAAGAGGTGATAGGCCGATACTGACAAAATTGAAAAATGGTGATGTTTTGATTGTCGGAGGTAACAATTCTCTAGGTATGGAGATATTTGCCGACCCACCCACAAAGTTAGAGTTGTATAAATATAAAGGAGGAAAGTAAAATGGCGCATATTACAAGTCAATATAATGGGTTAGATGGAGCAAGAGGAGGGGACAGCTTTTGTTTTGATACAAGTGTTCCGGGACGATATGTTGAGTTTACAAGACCACTTAGAAGTAGAGACGCAAGGTATCAAATGATGGTTTATGATGAAATACCTGGTACAAGAAAACAAGGACAAGTGAGAACTGGCAAAAAAGTATCAGGACCACACTATGTGGATTCAATAGATATAGAGAAGTATTTCATTGATGAGCTAGACCTACCGCCGGATGGCTCAGGCGGCAAACCGACAGGCGGAGCGGCGCCGGTTGACCCTTTTGACGACGGCAACCGGCAAGGGCC
>DBCX01000010.1:0-51909 GCA_002293275.1 Cyanobacteria bacterium UBA947
CAAGACCGCAAGGTATGGGTTTCCTCGGCGGTATGATGAATTTTATGGGCATGTTCTCGTTTGGCAAGATGTTTGCTGACATGTTCCGCGTCCAACAGAATTTTTACGGTCAGCAGATTTCACTGCCCGGCCGCCACACCGTTGAAAGAATTGATATCCATTCACGCGGGCACGGCGGCGAGGATGACAAAAAAGACAGCATTGACGCAAATGTTGACCAGGGCAAGCTGACCGCGACGATTAAGCTGATTGAAGCGTCAGAAAACAAAGAAGCATTGGATACAATATTGAAAGAAACATCCAACGATATTACAACCGACAACAAGGTGCAAGAGGCACTCAAAAAGAGAACCGAAGAAATAAACCAGCGCAGTGATGCCTCAAATCCTGCCAGCGGCGGCACAGGCGGCACAGAAGGTAAAGACGGCGGCGGTTCAATTGAAGAAAAACCGACCGGCCGAATTACGGAAATAGATAACACCGGAGAAACCGGCAAATCAGAAGAAACCGACGATAAGAACGAAGAGGTGCCGAACAATAAAACTGACAGTATAGAAATGGCCGCGGAGCCGCTTTCTCCTCCGAGTGCAGAACTGCCGGGCAGTAAGAAAGCTGAAGAAGAGGCTGCTGCTGCGGAAGAAGAAGATGCACCTGTTGAAGAAACCGCGGAAAAACCTCCTGCCGCGGAGAAAGAATCTGCGGAAGAAACCAAGAGAGAAGAAATTGAAGAAGAAGCAAAGATAAACAAACCAGGTACTGAAACAAACCCCGTTGCAAACCCGGGCGGCAGCCCTAACGTTCCGGGCTCAAATCCTGTGCCGCCGGCAGACTCAACCTCGCGGACGGAAAGAACACCGGAAGAACAACAAAGAATCGACAGTGAAAAAAACGAGTTGGAAGAATTGCTAAAAGAACAAGATAAGGACTCGTCCGGCGGTTCAAGCAATCGCACGATAATAAACATGTATTTTGTAATTAACCGAACCCTTGGCGGCAGGGATTCAACTACCGCTTATAAGGAGTTTGCCGACGGTACTGTTGAAAAAGAGACAACCGACAACGACAATAAGGTAGAAGCTTTAAAAGAACGTTACCCCGACGCAATTACCCATGACAGAAGCGAAGGAGACAGATTAAAAGAAAAATATAACGCCCAACTGGCGGCTGCTGAGTCCGGCGATACACCGCCAGCTGATAAAACAGAAGGCGGCGGCGATAAGGCAAGACCGGAACCAATCCCGGAAGGCTCCACGCTTGTAGAAGTCGGCGATCAAACCGGCAAAATCTACTATGCGACTGTGACTTTTAGCGACGGCAAAACGATGAACACTTTCAAAGGCCCGAGAGACAAGGTTATGGAAGAGGCGCACAAAATTATTGAAGCCGGCGGTGCGGTTTACGTAGAAAGCTAGCTGCACGCATGTGCTGCCCGTACCGGCTTGCAAGGGCAAATCGGCGCGCCGGTTATTTTATGCTACAATTAACTAATGGAACGTAAACCGATAGTTGCGATAGTAGGCCGGCCAAATGTGGGCAAATCCACGTTTGTCAACCGTCTTGCGGGTGCCAGAAACTCAATTGTTGACGATATGCCGGGCGTCACGCGCGACCGGATTTATTTTGATGTCGAGTGGCAGGGCAAGTGCTTTACCGTGATTGATACCGGCGGGATTATCCCGGGTGACGAAGACGATATAATGATTTCCATATTTGATCAGGCCGCGATCGCCTGCGAGGAGGCTGATAAAATTATTTTTCTTGTTGACGGCAAAGAGGGCGTTAATCCGATTGACTCCGATATTGCAAACATCCTGAGAAAATCGGGCAAACCGGTGATTTTGGCGGTGAACAAGATTGACAACCCGCAGTCGGCTGCAGCGGCAAGCGAGTTTTACGCGCTGTCGCTTGGCGAACCGCACGGCCTGTCAGCACTGCACGGTACAGGCGGGGTTGGGGATTTGCTCGATGTGATTACAGAAGATTTTGCGGTTTGTGATGCGCAGGCCGATTCTGCGATAAAAATCGCCATCGTCGGCCGCCCGAACGCCGGCAAATCCTCTATCATCAACTCGCTGCTTGGCGAAAACAGAGTGATTGTATCGGATGTTTCCGGCACAACCCGCGACAGTATTGACTCGCGGCTGACACACAACGGGCAGGAGTTTGTCATCATTGATACCGCCGGAATCAGAAAAAAAGCCCGCGTTGATTACGGGGTGGAAAAATTCGCCGTTGACCGCGCGATACGCTCGATTCGCGATTGCGATGTGGCGGTTTTGGTTGTTGACGCGACAGAGGGCCTGTCCGATCAGGACAAAAAAATTGCCTCAATCATAACCGAGGCCGGAAAATGTATCGTTATCGCCGTGAACAAGTGGGATTTGGTTGAATCCAAATCACCTGCGACTTTGACGCAATTTGAAAAAGAATTCCGTGCGCAGGCGCCGTTTTTGCAGTACGCGCCGGTGATTTTTATCAGCGCGGTGACAAAACAGCGGCTGAACAAGATTTTTGAGCGCGCGGCCGAGGTCTTTGAGCAAGCCAACAAGCGCGTCTCAACAGGGCTTTTGAACAAGGTGGTCAAAGAGGCCTATATGCTCAACCCACCGCAATCACACAAGGGCAAGCGGCTCAAGCTGTTCTATGCGACGCAATTCGGCGTTGCGCCGCCGCACTTTGTCGTGTTTGCGAACAACTCGGATTTGATGAAAGACAATTACAAGCGCTATCTGGAAAACAAGCTGCGTGAGGCGTTCGGGTTTTTTGGTACACCGATTCGGATTTCGGTCAGAGAACGCTCCGAAAAATAATATGTCATTGCGAACGCAGCGACGCAATCCAGTCTGGATTGCCGCGTCGGACTAACGTCCTCCTCGCAATGACATGTTGATTACCAAGGGTAGTCGTCTTTGATTTTCCAGCCGTCACGCATGATTTTTGCCGCACACAAGCTGCCTTCACCTGTTTTTGAACAGTATGTCAGCAAGATTTCTTCATCATCGTATCCAAGCGGCATAATTTTGTTGTCTGCAATACCAAATAAAAACACATCCTTGCCGAAAGTATTAGCTCCTGCAAACCCATCTACATCAACAGTAACTTGTATGCTGCCTTTCACGTTATTATTTGCCAAAAGCATGGTCATCCCATCTTGTAATATAAATGTGTACCAATTGTTTGGCTCCGCATAATTTTGACCGTACGACACTCCGTCTATCCGGTATATATCTCCATCTTTCCAGCAGCCACCGTCAAAGGCGCAGTCTTTTACAATCCGCAGATGCGGCTTTAAAATATCGGCAACCTGCTGATTTTGACCTTTGAAGTCCTCTGCATTCACAGTAATCCATTTATTCGTGTCACCGTGCTCGCTTTGTGCAAGCAATACAGCGTTTGTTAAAATATTATACGCCTTTTTAAGCTTCGTAACAGTAGCTTGTTTTTGATAATTTGTGACCAGGCCGGGCATCGTCAGCGCCGCAACAATCAGCCGGCTGGAACAAGCGGCAGGGGATATTACGTTCACTTCGTTTTATAAAATTGCCCGTGCGCTGGAAATAAATTTGGGCGATATTTTGGATTTTAGGCTATAAATGTTTCCACAGGGTCTTGCATCAGGCTTTTTTGGAACGCCTCGCACTCGTCTATTAAATCAAGCAGCCCGGCGTAGTGCTTGTTGTGCAGCACGCCCGCCAAATCAACACCCTCGTTGTAACTGATTTTGCAGGTGTTTGGGGTTTTGTCCAACATTTTTATAAGCCCGATTTCCTCAAAAATCTTGAACAGCGTATTGAACACGGCGTAGGATTTGCCCAAAAAGCCTGCGCAGCGGCAGAGCTCGACCGTGCCGCCCGTGTTGTTGTGGGCGTATTTCAGCATACCGGCCGCGGTTTTGAGGAACTCTTTTTCGTCAAAGATACGCGGTTTGTACGGGAAAAAATGCAGTGCCGGCGCTTTTGAGGCAATAGCCGCAAAGGTTTCGCGGTCAGCCGGGTAATCAAAAAACATCAACGCATCACAATTTGGGATGTTGTCGCGGTTAACGACCTTTGATTTTAGCGCAGGCGGCAACGAATCCACAATCCCTTTGTTCTCGGCAAAAACACTGATGTTTAGTTTGGAAGTCTTGACATAGTCTTCCACCTGCGGCATGATACCGGTTTTTTTGCGGTGGTCGTGGACTTTCACCGTTGGCGTACCGTCTTCTTCCGTCAGGCAGTCGCTTTGGATGTCTTTTATTTGAAGCTGCAAAGTCGTTGTGCCGTTCCATTCGTTTGCGTCCGGACAAAACGCCAAATCCAGCGTATCGCCTTTGACAAGCGCGATATCACCCTCTTTAAACCTGATACATTGAAACTCGCGCCCTCCTTGTGTGCAGACAAGTTTGAGCGTTTTTTTGTCTTCGCCTTGCAGTTTTTTTTCTTTTACGACAAGATTTTTTAGCGCGAAAACCGGCTCCGGGTTACCCATCCCGAACGGTTCAAGTTTGGAGATTTCGTCAATCATTGTTATGTCAATTTCGTCCGGCATCAGCTCCAAATCAATGTCCAAAAACGGCGTGGCCTCTTGGCCCTGGAGGATATCGGATATGGTTTTGTTCAGGGTTTGTTTAACTTTTTCAAACGGCGTTTGGTCCGTGTCAAACAAAAAGCCGCCGGCCATTGAGTGTCCGCCGCCGGTGAGGATATCCGCGTGCGAGCTTATGACTTCGTGGATTTGAACGCCCGCAGCCGAACGCGCAGAGCAGGTGATTTTGTTTGTCTCCTCGCCGCAGGTCATCACAAACGCGGGTTTGTTGTATTTTTTGGCGAGTCTGCCGGCGATAAGCCCGACCACACCCCCGTGCCATTCGGGGTTGAACAGGATTATCGCGGGTGCAGCCTTATCCTGCGCGGTTAATGAGGCCTCAGCCTGTTTGAAAGCGGTTTCTTCCAGCGATTTACGCACATTGTTGAGTTCATCAAGCGTTTGCGCAGCAACTTTGAGCTCTTTTTTGTTGTCCGAAATCAGCAGTTTGAGCGCCGTACCTGCCGCATCAACCCGTCCTGTCGCGTTGATTCTCGGTGCAATCTTGAACCCGACATTTGTCGCCTTGACCTCGCCATCGTGCTTTGCGACCTTCAAAAGCTCGTCCAGCCCCGGATTTTTGCGAATCAATCGGAGCCCGCGCGCGGCAAAATATCTGTTTTCGCCAAGCAGCGGTACCATATCGGCGATTGTGCCCACCGCAACCAGCGGCAAAAGCTCGGGGATAATTTCTGTACGCTGCGAAAGCAGCGCCTGCGCGAGTTTGAACGCGACACCGACACCTGCAAGGTAGGTCAGGTGCGTTATTTGCTTTGCGGTGAGTTTTGAATCAAGCGCATCGGGCGCTTTCGGGTTAATTATCCCGAAGGCTTGCGGCAACTCGCCCGGCGCCTCGTGGTGGTCGGTGATAATTGTGTCTATCTTGAAACTGTTCAAAAATTTGACTTCTTCAACATCAGTAATCCCGCAATCAACCGTTATAACAAGTTTTGGCTTGACTGTTGTCATCAAATTCACAATCGTTTTTGTGTTCAGCCCGTGGCTTTCTTTTTCGCGGTCGGGCAGGTAGTAGTCAACGTTTGCGCCAAGCGCGGTGAGCGTTTTGTACAGCACGGCGGTCGCTGTCACGCCGTCCGCGTCAAAATCGCCGTAGATAAGAATTTTTTCGTTGTTCTTGACGGCAGAATCAATGCGGGCAGTGCATTTTGCCATATCGGTAAAAACGTTCGGATCGGAAAGCTTCATCTCCAGCGGGTTGAGAAACTCTTTTATCTCGGCCTTGGTTTTTAGCCCGCGCGACACCAGCAGCATATCGAGCAGATTTGCGCCTGACCCGCGTTTATTTACCTCCCGCCACATCCTTTTCATATAAACTATTGTAACAGAAATCTTTCAAGGCGGCAACAAATTCTTTTTACGGACGTTAAAGCGGTCATGAATGTTCGTCCGATTGGTTACAGTCTGCCGGTTTGCAACACCGGCCAAAAGCGCGCAGCTTTGCGCGCCGGCGATGCTGTCGCATTCCGCGGTGGTGTAAACGTGTCACCAGCAGATGTTATGGACACTATTTTGAAATACGAGGACTTCAACCACGGCAGCAGAGCGGCTTTGCGGATGGTTGATGTTATAGATAACATCGCGGGCGAGCTTGAATCACCGCAAAACCAAAATATTCTGCTTGTCGGACACTGCAAACCCGACGGGGACACGATAGGCAGCGTTTTGGCGATGAAAGCCGCACTTGCGTTGAAATTTCCTGACAAAAACGTCGTCTGCGCGATAGATGACAAGATTCCGGGGCTTTTCAGGAACAAGCTGCCCGGCATAAACGATAACATGAAAAATGCCGATCAAATTCAAGGTCAAAACTTTGATTTGGTTGTGATGATGGATATCCCGACGCCAAAACGTTTCACAGGCCGGTTTAAGGACCAGATTGAATCCGCGGACAAGGTGATTTATATTGACCATCACACATACAGGCCGCAAGAATGGGACGCGGCAAAGGGTTTGACAGGTGTTGATATGGGCAAAATCCACGAAAGCAATCTTGATTTGGTGGCAGAGCTCGTACCGGCAGCCACCGAGCTTGTCGCGGTTGTCAGCTCAAAGATTCTGCCGGAAATTTTAGGCAGCGGCACGCTCAAAACCACCGATTTGACATCCGAGCAAAGACAACATATTGACGAGTTTGTCGCAGGTACGGTAACCGGCATGGCAACTGATACCGGCGGGTTCAAAAGACGGGCCAATCTGATGCCCGAGCACATGAGCCTGCCCGAAAAAGACCGGCCGGACTTCAAACCGGAGCTGCTCGCCGGGTGGTTGATGCAGCTAACACCAAAGATTACAAGAGACTGGCTGCGTGATGTGATTTCATACAACATCCCCGATATAAAAAGCGAGGGTCTGAACCGGTCAGCGCGCGATATAATGGTTGCAGCATCGCTTGACGGCGCGTTTGTCAGAGAGGATTTGGGGCTCGGGATTGTCAGCGTGGATTACGACAAGATTAAAGAAATTCTTGATATAGCAAAAGAAAGCGACCCTGAGACGACGATTTTGGATGTGCAAAACTCGTTTAAATATTCGGATGTGTTGAATATGCTCCGCGACCCCGGATGCTGCAACCAGTCGATGGAGAGCGTATATTACAAGTCACATCACGACAACTCGCGGATTACAGCGCTTATCTGTCAGGACAAAAAAGCCGGTGAACCTGACGACAGGTCAGACGCAGCAACGCAAGACAACCTGCGGTTGTCGTTCAGAAGCCGGTCCGGTACGATTTGGGCAGAGCTGTTGGCGAACCTGTTTGGCGGCGGCGGTCATGGCTGCGCGGCCGGCGCAACATTCAACCTGCCGGAGATTGACAGCAATACAAAACTCGCCGTCAAAATCAACGGCGAAATTGAGAACTGCCCTTCTGTTATTTTACAAACCCTGAAACAAAACCGCGAAATTAATAACAAAAATCTGCCAAACGCAACACCGATTGAAGTAGTAAAATCAGACACCGGCAAAACCGTGTCCGAAATCATACAAAGCCTCACCGCCGCAATCCGCAGGGACGAATATTCCGCGCAGAAATAATCAACCTTTTATTGCGCCGTCGTTCTCACCGGAGATAAAGTAGCGCTGCAAGCTTAAAAAGAAGATTATAATCGGGATTGTGGCAAGCACGCTGCCGGCCGCGATAAATCGCCAGTTTGAAGAGAACGTCCCTTGCAAATTGTTAACACCGACCGGCAGCGTGTACATTGACTCTTGCGTCAGCACGATACTCGGCCACAAGAACTCGCCCCACGAGCCGATGAAAGTGAATATCGCAAGCACGGCAAGCGTCGGTTTCACCATCGGCATAAGCACCTGCCAAAATACCTGAAACGCGTTACAGCCGTCAATGATGGCGGCTTCTTCCAGCTCGCGCGGGATGGACAAAAACGCCTGACGCATCAAAAATATCCCGAACGCGCTCACCGCAAACGGCAAAATCAGCCCCAAAAACCCCGGCCCAGCCCCAAAATTATCCACAAGATTAAGCTTCAACGTAATCAGGTAAACCGGCAGCATAATCGCCTGAAACGGTATCATGATCGTTGCAAGTATGGCAAAAAACGCGATTTTACGGCCTTTAAACTCCATCCTGGCAAGCGGGTATGCCGCAAGTGACGACAGGATAAGGTTTAGCGCCACGGTGCCCCCTGCCACAACCATTGAGTTGACAAAATATCTGATAAAATCAACGCGCCGCCAGACACCCGCGTAGTTACCCAGCGTCCAATCCACCGGGAAAAGCTGCGGCGGGTAGGCAAAAATGTTTTCGCTAATGCCTTTAAATGACGTTGACAAAAGCCACAGGAACGGAAAAACCGACAACAGCGACACAAATATTAAGATTATATGGGCAAACCACTTGCCCCCCAATTTACCCCTCACAGTCCGTATTTTTTCCTTTCAAAACAATAAATATTAACAAAACTAAACGCCATAACAATCACCAGCAGCACAACGGCCATAGCGGACGAGTAGCCAAGGTCAAGGTTCTCAAACGCGCGCTCGTAGATATAATAAACGATTGTTTTGCTTGAATTGAGCGGTCCGCCTTTTGTCATGACATAGATTTCGGCAAAGACTTTCATCGCGGAAATCGCGGAAATCGTTGTGACAAGCGCGATTGTGGGCATAATGTGCGGTATGGTGACGGTCAAATGTTTGCGCAAAAAGCTTGCCCCGTCAATATCGGCTGCCTCGTAAAGCTCGCGCGGCACGCTCATCAGCGCGGCAAGATAAATCATCATATAATACCCGATACCTTTCCAAATCGTCACAATAATCACGGAAATCAGAGACCACCTGGGGTCTGTGAGCCAGCCAATCGGGTTCAGCCCCGCCAATTGCACAAAATAATTTATCACACCGGCTTGTGCGTATAGCCATTTGAACGCGATTGCGGCAACAACAATTGACACGATGACCGGCAGGTAAATCAGGATTTTGTAAACGGTTTGGCCGCGGATTTTTTGGTTAATCAGCACGGCCAAAAACAGCGGCACGATGACCAAAACCGGCACCGCAACAAAAAGATAAACAAATGTCTGACCCAAAACCTGCCAGAAAACAGGGTCCGCGAACATTTGCGCGTAGTTTTTAAACCAGACAAAATCCGGGCTGTAAATGCTGCGGGTGTAGTCCAAAAAACTCAAACCCACGGTTTGAAAAAACGGCAGGAAAAAAAATACCGTCAAAACCAGTCCGGCCGGCGCTAAAAACAAGTAGGGTGCATAAGATTTCATCCGCATACAATAATTGTATCACAGTTCATCTGTTTAAATGATGAAATAGGACGCAAATATTATAGAATGTTAATAGTTAAAACTTGGGTGGAAGAATGAGCCAGAACTTTGATTTTTCAGCTTATAACAGCATTAAGCGGCTGGGTGAGGCAGAGCTTGCCGAGCTTTGGGGCGAATTTTTCAAGGACAAAACCCAAAAAGAGGTGCGTGACAAGCTGATTGTGCAGCATATTTATTTGATTCGGTATGTTGTGTCACGCGTGAAGGTGACGCTGCCCGCGACGATTTCGCTTGAGGATATCACAGGTTACGGGGTTGAGGGCTTGATCAACGCGATTGAGCGCTACTCACCACAAAAGAATACGCGGTTTGAGACCTACGCGCTTATCCGTATCCGCGGCGCGATTTTAGATAGAATCCGCGCGGACGACTTTTTGCCGCGCAGCATCAGAAAAAAAATTAAAGAAATTAAACTTGTTCAAGAGGAGTTAAAACAAGAGCTTGGCCGGATGCCAACCACATCCGAGGTCGCTGAGCGCACCGGCATGGAGGCCGAGAAGATTAACAAGATTTTGGCCGAAGAGGTCACGATGACATCAATTTATGACAAAAAAGGCGCGTCCGAGGACAGTATTGAGATTATTGATACGATTGAAGACGAAAGCAAAATGACGCCCGAGCAGGAAACCGAAGACAAGGATGTCAAAAAGCAGCTGGAAAACGCTTTGAAGCGCCTGCCGGAGCGCGAGCGCTCAATTATGGTGCTGTACTACCAGAAAAACATGACACTCAAAGAAATCGGTGAAACGCTTGCGCTGTCCGAATCACGCACATGCCAGCTGCACGCGGCAGCAATTATGAAGTTGAAAAATACCCTCTCGGAAGACCGCGGAATGCGTAGGAGTATTGTCTAGGTGTTTTTGTATCTTGACATAATATCGTCTATTTTGACGGCTATTTCTTCATCGCTTGCTTTTGGATTAGCTTTTAAAAATTCAGCTAATTCCGAATTAATTGCAGCCCCACATTCACCATCTTTCACTGAGAAAGTTAATGTTTCGCTGCGGTCGCCAATACTATACGAACCGTCGTAGTCATACCAGGTGACAAGTGTTGGGTCTTTTAACGCTGTCGGGTTAATAATCTTGCTGTCATCACCGCTTCTGACATAAACAGAATACGCTGCTGTTAAGTCACTGCCGTCGCCTTTTCCGTTTAGCGGGATGGAGTATTTTACACCATCATGTTCAACTTCAATAGGTTCAGATGGTACGTATATCTTGGATGCACCGTTATAACAGTTTTTTGCCTCGGAAAGACTAGTCCAGTTGTTGGCAACATCTTTAGGAACGCCCTGGGCAATTGCCATCTTTTTGGTAGCTGCCAGCATTACGGCGTTTTTCTTATCTTGGTCAGTAATTTTTGTACCATCCGAGGATGTCATGTTATTAGTATCACACCAGGCTTTCATATTTTCAGCCGGGTTGGATTGTGCGTTTATTGCATCATAATTACCGATCTTCAATGCATCGAGTGCTTCCTGTGTATCAATAGTTACCGTTTCACCGGAATTCAGTGTCGTTGTCACCGGAAATGTCGTTGGAGTCTCCGATATATCTGCTAAATTAACGTGTTCCATAACGGCCATGTTGGCTTTACCGCTTTCCCAAGTCTTTACGTCAGCAGGTTCTTTACGTATGGCAACATCTTCGGACATGGTTTTTGTTTTTGTTGTCACTTCACCTTCAACGGCCGGCTTATCCGGCTGCTGGACAGCTTGCGGTGCGTCCGGCAGGGTGCCGTTCATCATCGACAATATCGCCGTTGCCATGTTAAGTTTTTCAGCAAGCGTCGGCTGCGGAGCGCACGGCGCAGGCGGCGGTGGCGGCGGCCCTATCTTCAGTCTGGGCCCGAATAAACTGCCCTGCGGACGCTGCGGCGTACCACCTCCTGCCTTATGCCAGCGGGCTGCCTGAACCGAGCCAAATTCACGACTGCAACGGTTTATTCCTGTCATAGTCTCTCTTTCTTTTATTACTCTCTATAAATAAAAAAACATGCAAAAACGCCCGATTTCAGCATGGCCGCATGATTTTACAATCTGTTACAAACTATTTTGCGTAATCCGTTATAACAAAATCCAGACGGCCGGCCGGCAGCGCAGGCTCCGGCATCCAATCCCCGAACGCGCTCATAGAAAGCTTTTTTTGGGGCACCTTGCCTGTCAAATACTTAAAAACGCTTGCCGCACGCGCCATTGACGTTTCCCAATCACCGCCGTGGCACTCTATCGTGCAGTTTTGCCCTGCGGCGTTTATCGCGTCTGCAACCTTGTCCAAAACCGGCAGCGCCGATTGCCGAATTTTGTCGTCCTTGAAAACATCGCCCTCCGGCACGCTGATAATCGTCCCGCGCGGCACATGCGTGTAAATTAGCCCGTCACCCTGAACTTGTTTCAGGGTCTTGTCATCACTGCTTTGTTGGTCAGATGCCGAAACAAGTTCGGCATNNAAAGGAAGGCTTAATGAAAAAGAAAATTGAAAATTATGCAACATGTCATCCTGACCCTCGGCTTGCCGGCTTTATTTCAGGATCTGACCCAAGCGCACAGGGGGCAAGATGCCGAAACAAGTTCGGCATGACAAAAAGTTATTATAATCAATATTAAAAAAAACCGTCGCATGACAATATTATCGCGCAGATATTAGCGCTTCACATTACCGGAGTTGTTATTTTCCACGGACAACCTGTCTTGGGTCAAGGCTCAGCCTTGCGGGTTTGACTACCGAGAGCACAAAATTCTCATCAAAATATTTGTTCGCGCACCGCCGGATATCATCGGCTGTCACAGCCGCAACCCGTTGTTTCAACCGGTCGTTGTAATTCTCACCCAGCCCTAAAACCAGATTGCGTGCGAGTAAAATCGTCTGCTGCGCGTTGGTTTCTTGCGAGAACGCCCATTTGCCCGCTAAATTGGCTTTCGCATCCGCAAGCTCTTGCTCTGTGACCGCGATATCTTTTAATTTTTGCAACTCCTGACCAAACCCGTCAATTGCGATTTGGATATTATTTGGCTCGGTGCCGATGTAGATGGAAAAATTCGCCGCATCCGCGCTTTGCTCGTATGAGCTTCTGACCGTGTAGGCAAGCCCTTTTTTGTCACGCAGTTCCAAAAACAGTCGTGATGACAGGCCGCCCGCACCAAGGATATTGTTTAAAAGCATCAGCGCCGGCGCATCGTCGCTTTCAAACGTCGGAACAAGCCAGCCTTGAATAATATGCGCCTGATTAAGCTTTGCCTGCTCAATCACCGACTCTTTTTTTCCGTTAATAGGTAAAATAGCCGGCCGCGATGAAACCTTGCTTGAAGGAATATCGCCAAACGCGTCCGTGACGGCAAATTCCGCCTCGTTGTGCGAAATATCGCCTGTCACCACAATAGCCTTACGGCTGTTTTCGGTGAAACCCGCATAAGCCTGCTCCACGTCCTCACGCGTTATTATATCAATTGAATCAAGGATTTTTGTGTGAACATTACCGTAATGGTGGCCGGCAAAAATGTTTTTGTAATAACTGTCAAGCGCTTTCATCCGCGGCGCGTCAAGTTCCGCAACGATTTCGCCCTTGATTTTTGCCTTTTCGCGCTCAAAATCCGCAAAGGTCGTGTTTTTGATAATGTCTTCCGTTATTTCAACCGCGCGGTGAAAATCCTCGTTCAAACAGACAAATTTAAACCGCAAAAAATCCTGTTTCATCTCCGCGGTGAATTCAATCGCGTAGCGGTCAAGTTCTTCGGCAATCTCCTGCGCGCTGCGGTTTATTGTGCCCTGCGTGAAAAGCCGCGCCATAAGCAAATATGTCCCGGGGATTTTTTCCGGCTCGTTCAGCGAATAATTGAAACTGAACGCGGTCCGCGGGGTATTTTTGTTTTCTTTGTAGACAAATTCAACTTGCATAACTATTATTGTATCACAAATTTTATGGTACAATTGTTTTATGGAAAAATTGACGATAATAGCAGGACCTTGCGCGATAGAAAGCGAAGGGATTTTGGATGAAACAGCGGCCGCGCTGAAAGAAATCACGGGACGTTTGGGGCTGGATTTTGTGTTCAAATCCTCGTTTGACAAGGCAAACCGCTCGTCAATTGAGTCGTTCCGCGGCCCGGGGATGGAAAAAGGCCTGAAAATGCTCGCGGCCGTCAAAGAAAAATACGGCGTAAAAATCATAACCGACATCCACGAACCGTCTCAAGCTGCGCCCACGGCGCAGGTGGCAGACATCTTGCAAATTCCCGCGTTCTTGTGCCGCCAGACGGATTTGCTTGTTGCGGCCGCAAAGACAGGCAAAACGGTCAACATAAAAAAAGGCCAATTCCTTGCGCCCGAGCAAATGGGACCGCTGGTTAAAAAATGTGAAAACGCGGGCAATAAAAATATTATGCTGTTAGAGCGCGGCAGCGCGTTCGGGTATAACAATCTGGTCGTGGATTTCCGCTCGATTGAGATTATGAAAAGTTTTGGGTATCCGGTGGTGTTTGATGCGACGCACAGCGTGCAATTGCCCGGTGCAAAAGGATGCAGCTCCGGCGGCGACAGACGCTTTGTACCTATCCTTGCAAAAGCCGCAGCGGCCGCAGGCGCGGACGCGTTGTTTTTTGAGGTTCACCCAAACCCCGAAAAAGCCCTGTGCGACGGCGATAACATGCTTGCGCTGGACAAATGCGAGGATGTGTTTAAAATTTGCAAAGAGGTTTTTGAGGTGGTGCGCAAGTGAAGATTAAGACTTTTGTTGAAGGCCCCGTTGAGGCGAATAATTATCTTGTGATAAACGGCGGCGGAGCGGGCCGTGAAGACGGCGTTCGCGCCGATGAAGCCGTGCTGATTGACTGCTCGTCGTGTTCGCAAGAAATAATTGACGCGGGGGCGGGCTTGGACGTAAAATATATTTTGTTGACGCACGGGCATTTTGACCACGTTTTAGGCGTAAACGAGATGAAAAAAGCGCTGGGTGCAAAGGTTTTGATACACAAAAACGATGCCGAGTGGCTTGATAATATAAATGTTGCGCTCGGGATGTACGGCCAGCCAAAGGTTGAAATCCCGCAGATTGACGGGTTTGTTGACGAGCTTGATTTAGATTGGATTGAGGTTATTGAAACGCCCGGACACACGCGCGGCGGGGTTTGCTACAAAATCGGCGATGATTTGTTCACGGGCGACACGTTGTTTTATGAAACAGTCGGGCGCACAGACCTGCCGGGCGGCGATTTCAAGGTTTTGAAAAAAAGTATTGATAAACTTTTTGCGTTGCCGAACGATACAAAGGTTTACCCGGGTCACGGCGCGCCGACAACAATTAGACACGAAAAGGAGCATAACGAGATACTGTGAAAAACAAGATAGAAAAAATTTACGCTGACGCGAGCGCGGATATTGCAAAAGCCGCGGCGACATCGGATTTGGAAGAAATTAAGAACAAGTATTTAAGCCGCGGCGGCGAATTCAATGCGATAAAAAAAGGACTCAAAGACTTGTCTGATGAGGACAAGCGCACAGTCGGCGCGCTTGCAAACGAAATCACCCAAAAGCTTGAAGCAGCGCTGGCTGCAAAGCACGACGAGTTTTACGCAAAAGAGCTGGATGAAAAACTCATCACGGAAAAACTTGATATCACCATGCCGGGCAAATTCAGCGCCGAAGGCCGCATCCACCCGATTACGAACACTATAAACGAGATTACGGCAATTTTTGAGAGCCTTGGTTTTTCTGTTGTCGCAAACGAGCTTTCGCCCGAGGTGGACACCGAATATTACAATTTTGATGCGCTTAATATCCCGTTTGAGCACCCGGCGCGCGATGTGCAGGACACATTTTACACCGCTGCAGAAGGCGGGCGGCAGGTTTTGCGCAGCCACACATCAGGTTCGCAGGTGCGTGCGATGGAGGCTAAAAAGCCGCCGATAAAGGTGATTTCACCCGGCCGTGTCTACCGCAACGAGACCGTCAACTCGCGCAAAAACAACTTCTTCCACCAGATTGAAGGGCTGCTTGTTGACAAGGATATAACTTTTGGCGATTTGAAAGGCGTTTTGAACGAGTTTGTTTACGCGTACTTTGGCATGCCGAAGGCAGGTGCTGCCGGTGTCGGCTTGCGGGAGCAAGGCGAGCAGGGCAGCATAGTTTCGGTACGGCCGACGCGCTTCCGTAACAGCTTCTTCCCGTTCACAGAGCCAAGCGCAGAAGTTGATGTCCAATGCATTATGTGCGCAGGCGCCGGCTGCCGCACGTGCTCCGGTACTGGCTGGCTGGAGATTTTAGGTGCCGGCATGGTTCACCCTAATGTCCTCAAAGGTGTGGATATTGACCCGGATGTTTACTCAGGGTTTGCGTTCGGGATGGGTGTTGAGCGGCTTGCGATGCTAAAATACGCAATAGACGATATTCGGCTGTTCTTTCAAAACGATGTGCGGTTTTTGAAGCAGTTTTAAATCTTGTTGAACTTAAAGAAGTCAGAGAATTTGCCTTCTTTGAACGTGTATTCTATGCCTTTTTCGTTCAAATCATTCTTGACTGACTGGTCTGATTGCATGTCAACGTAAAACTGATCACCTTTTTGTATCCCTTTATAATTTGTAATGATTTCTGTCACCTTCTCAGCCATTGTGGGAGTATAGGCTGCACGGTGAGGAATAGTTCTTGGATCAGTAATTGTGAACATACCGTTAAAACTTTGTGCGTTTTGGATTGGATTGATTCTCATGATTTATCTCCTATTTTTTTATCTTTCTTTTATCTTTTTTTCCAACTTGTAAGTTATAATATTCGTCTACCGGGACTCCTCTTGGCAGTTTGAGCAGGTCGTACCGGTCTTTGAACACATCATCCCATTTGGCCGGTTTTCTGTTGTGAGGGAGTCGTAGTTCTTCCAGCAGGGCGTCTTGTGTCAAGCAATATGCGTCATCTGCAAAAAATTCACCGCTGTTGTTGACTTTGTACATTCTGGCATCATTAAACTGTTTGATATATTTCGCTTCCTTGTCCGAATCAAAGTTATAAATCGTTATCAGCGCTTTGAAACCTGTTGTATTTATCGGTGCTATTCTCATGGTTTCATTAAAACACGTAAAAATAAAAATTGCCATTTTATGGTATAATCTTCTTAATGAAACGTATTGTAATAAAACTGGGTACAAATATTTTGCGCAGCAAGGACGGAAACGTGTCGCTGCCGCGGGTTTTCTCGTTTATTGAGGATATTTCGCAGCTTGTTAAAAGCGGCAAAGAGGTTATTATTGTGACCTCCGGCGCGGTGGGTCTGGGTAAAAAACGGCTGGAAATTGAAAATACGGACAATACTGTTTTGAAACAGGCTTGCGCTGCAATCGGCCAGAGCAAATTGATGTCAATATATGAGGGCGGGTTTGATTCCTACGGCCTCACCTGCGCGCAGGTGCTGCTGACCGAGGAAGATTTTACCGTGGCCGAGCGCTATTCAACGCTGCGCGCCACGATGAACAAACTGCTGGAACTCGGCGTTATACCCGTGATTAACCAAAACGATACGGTCTGCGTGAAAGAACTTGCGCCGCTTTGCAAGAGCAACCCGCGCTGTTTTTCAGACAATGACAAGCTTTCCGCGCTTGTGACAAGCCAGCTTGGCGCTGATATGCTGCTGATTTTATCCGACGTTGACGGGCTCTTTGACGCCAACCCGAAGGATAACCCGAACGCCAAAAAAATAGATGTCGTAGACGTTGTGACCGACGAAATCCTTGCGCTTGGCGCCGGCGCCTCTGAAGGCGGCCGCGGCGGCATGAAAACAAAACTGGAGGCTGCAAAAATCGTCACAACTGCCGGCGCGCAAATGATGATTGCAAACGGCACCGAACCGTCTGTTATCAAGCGTGTGTTTTCGGGCGAAACGCTCGGAACACGTTTTCTTGGAGGCAAAAATGTTTAAAAAAGCCAAACAAGCCGCGCTGCAAGCGGCCATGCTGTCTTTGGAAACCCGTAACCGTGCGCTTTTGATGGTTGCAAACGCAATTGAGGGCAACTCACAGAAAATTTTTAAGGCAAACCACAAAGACCTTCTTGCGGCCGAAAAAAAGGTTGACGATGCCGTGTTTCAGCGGCTTAAACTTGACGAAAACAAGATGCGCGCGATGGTGGCCGGTATCCGCGATGTTGCAAAACTCGCTGACCCGATAAACCACAAACTTTTTGTCCGCCAGCTTGATGAGGACTTGACGCTGTTTAAAATCTCGTGCCCTATCGGGGTTTTGGGCGTTATTTTTGAGGCGCGGCCGGACGTTATCGCGCAAATCAGCGCGCTTGCCATAAAAAGTGCCAACGCCGTCATCCTCAAAGGCGGTCGTGAGTCCAAAAACACGAACGAAACGGTTTTGGAGATAATAAATACCGCACTGGAAAAACTTGACCAGTTTCCGCCAAACTTCTTGCAGCAAGTGTTTTCGCGCGAAGATGCCGCAAAAATGCTTGGCAGCAAAGAACTTGACCTTATTATCCCGCGCGGCGGCAAAGAATTAGTGGAGTTTGTCCAGAACAACACCAAAACACCGGTACTCGGGCACGCTGACGGGATTTGTCATATTTTTGCCGATGCGAGCGCGGATTTTGAGATGCTTAAAAATATCGTGATTGATTCCAAAACCCAATATCCTGCCGCGTGCAACTCGGTTGAAACACTGTTGCTCCACAAGGATTTTGCGGCGGCACCGGAACTGCTGGAATCTTTGCGCAATGCGGGCATAAAACTGGTTGAAAAACCAAAAAGCTGGTCGTTTGAATACGGCGGCAAAACGCTGGCATACCGCGTGGTGGACGGCCTTGACGCGGCCATTGAGCATATAAACACTTACGGCTCGGGCCACACGGACTGCATTGTCACAAACGATGCGCCAAACGCCGAGGTTTTTATGGACAAAGTTGACTCGGCAGGTGTGTTCACGAACGTTTCCACGCGGTTTTCGGACGGGTTCCGCTACGGGTTCGGCGCGGAAGTCGGCATCTCAACCGGCAAAATCCATGCACGCGGACCGGTCGGGTTAGACGGGCTCACCATTTACAAATACAAACTCATCGGCGCAGGCCAAATCGTCAAAGATTACGCCGACGGCATAAAAAAATTTCACCATAAGGAAATGAAATGAAAATCGGGATTGTAGGTATGGGCCTAATCGGCGGGTCGATTTATAAAGACCTCAAGGCGTTAGGGTATGACGTGACCGAAGGGGCGGCGCAAGACTGTGATTTGGTTTTTGTCTGCACGCCGATGAACAAAACGCTTGCCGTGCTTGACGAGCTGGAAACCGTTGTGAAGCCCGAAACAATCGTCGCCGATGTGTGCAGCTTAAAGGAATTTGTTTGCCAAAAGCCGCGGCGGCAGGTGCAGCCGGAGTCGGCTTGCGATAGCGAGGCGAGCAGGGCTGCACAATTTCGCCAGCGCCCGTACAGGTTTGTGCCGACGCACCCGATGGCGGGCGATACAAAACCCGGGTTTGAAAACTCGCGCGAGGGGATGTTCCAAGGCGCAAAATGGGTTGTGTGCTCTGAGTGTCCGCCGGAATTGCGCGAAATCATTGAAAAACTCGGCGCGACAGCCGTTTTCATGGACGCAGATGAACATGACCGGGCCGCCGCGATGGTGTCGCACATGCCGATGGTTATCGCAAAAGCGCTGCTGCTGGCCGCAGATGATAGAGCCAAAAGCATCGCGGGGCGCGGGTTTGCCGATATGACGCGGCTTGCCGCAACGCACAACGAGATGGCGTCCGATATGATTCACATGAACGCCGAAAACATCCGGACAGCTTTGCTGCAACTTTACAGCGCCATTGACGATGTGATTTCTGACGGCTGAAAAATACCTTTTTCCGTGATGATGCCCGTGATTAGCTCCGCCGGCGTCACGTCAAAGCCCGGGTTTATCACGTTGACCTCCGGTGCGCAGACGATTTTGCCGTTGATGTGGGTGACTTCTTCGTGCGAGCGCTCCTCAATCGGGATTTGCTCGCCGGATTTTATGGAAGCGTCAACCGTGGACAGCGGTGCCGCCACGTAAAACGGTATATTATGGTATTTTGCGGCGATTGCGACGGTGTAGGTGCCGATTTTGTTTGCAGCATCACCGTTTGCGGCGATTCTGTCTGCACCCACAACAACCAGGTCAATCATCCCTTTTTTCATAAAATACGAGCACATACCGTCCGTTATAAGCGTCACCGGAATGCCGTCCATGACAAGTTCAAGCGTTGTGATGCGCGCACCTTGCTGGCGCGGGCGGGTTTCGTCGGCAAAAACCTGCACGGTCGGGTCGTTTGCGAACGCCGAGCGCACAACGCCAAGCGCTGTCCCGTAACCCACCGTCGCGAGCGCGCCAGCATTGCAATGCGTCAAAATCGTCGCACCTTTCGGGACAACCGCTGCGCCAAAATCGCCGATTTTTTTGTTGATAGCGATATCTTCTTCCTGCAATTTTATCGCGTTCTCACGTAACGCCGTAAGGATTTCTTCGGGTGTTCCGCCACTTTTTATTACCCCCCGCTGTTGTTCAATCGCCCATCTGAGGTTTACCGCGGTCGGACGCGAGCTTTCAAGGTAGTCGCATTTTTTAAGCAGCTCGGCTTTGTCCGAAATCTCCTGCGCGTAAAGAGCGACCCCGTGCGCTCCGGCAACACCGATTGCGGGCGCGCCGCGCACAATCATCGTCTGAATTGCATCGTACATCGCGTCACCCGTTTTTATATCAACGTATTTGTATTCGTACGGCAAAAGCGTCTGGTCAACCATCCTGGAAAACCCGCGCGCCGCTTCACCCGGTAACGTTGACGGGGCATCCGCTTCATTTACCTCCCAAAAAATTGTTTTAATTTTTGATTCCAAAGCCATGATATAATATTACCATGAACTTATTCACAGAGCTAGAAAATTCAAACAAACAAATTCCGCTGGCTGAAACCTTGCGTCCGAAAACGATTGAGGAGTTTTTGGGTCAGAGCAATGTTGTCGCGCCAAACTCGCCGATACTCAATCTGCTCAAGACCAACCGGCTGTTTTCGTTGATTTTCTGGGGTCCGCCAGGGTGCGGCAAAACAACGCTTGCGCGGCTGATTGCAACGAAAACGCAGGCGCAGTTTATTGAGATGTCCGCGGTGACCTCGGGTGTAAAAGATATCAAAGAGGCGGTTGAGTCCGCGAAGGCCGCGCTGCGCGCGGGTCAAAAGACTGTCTTGTTCATAGACGAAATCCACCGGTACTCAAAAACCCAGCAGGATGCGCTTTTGCCGCACCTTGAAAACGGCACGTTGTTTTTAATCGGCTCCACGACTGAGAACCCGTCGTTTCAGGTTGTTCCGGCGCTGTTGTCGCGCGTTCAGGTTGTGCGCTTGAACTCAATTGACGATGAGAGCATGAAACAGGTTATTCAAAAAGGGTTTGCGTATCTGGCGAAAAACAATTTTCCGATGGACTGCGAAGGCGGTGTGATTGATTTTATAATAAATCTTGCACGCGGCGATGCGCGTTATGCGCTGAATGTGGTTGAGAACGCTTATTTTGCCTCCGATTTGAAAGATGACCGGCGTAATTTAACGGTTGAGCTTATTGAGCAAATCTGCCAGCAGCGCAACACGCGCTACTCGCAGGACGAGCATTATGACCACGCGTCAGCGTTCCAAAAAAGTTTGCGCGGGTCGGACGCGGACGCGGCGATTTATTATCTGGCGAAAATGGTTGCATCAGGTGAGGATCCGCGATTTATCGCACGCCGGCTGGTTGTAACAGCCGCGGAAGACGTCGGGAACGCCGACACCAACGCGCTTGCGGTTGCGATGAACGCCTATAAAGCCGTGGAGCTTTTGGGGTTCCCCGAGGCGCGAATCCCGCTTGCGCAGGCGGTGATTTACGTTGCGCGCGCGCCAAAATCTAACGAAACTGTTGTGGCAATTGATAAAGCGCTTCGCGATATCGCAAACGGGGACGATTTCCCGCCGCCGATGCACCTGCGCGACAGCCATTACAAGGACGCGGCAAAATACGGGTTCGGCGAAGGTTATATTTATTCGCACTCGGAGCCGCAAACGTACCAGCAGTTTTTACCCGATGAGCTTGTGGGGCGAAAGTACACATTATAGCGTGTCGATAATTTTTTCGGTTTCTTTTAGGATTAATAATAGAATCCCGCGAACACATTCCATAGATTCTTTGCCGGGTTTGATGTTGTTTTGTTCGGCAAAGCTTTGCGATACTGTGGCCAGATGTTGAATATTAAACACGGCTTCTTCTACTTCTGCTTTCATAAATTGTTTCCTTGTTTTAAGTTTATCAGTCATTATAATGCTTATTTTAGCATTTTAATGCAAAAGATGTCAATATGAGGTTAAGTTATATTACAATGTTAAGTATGATTAAAATTAAATTGCGGGAATTAATGTGGGACGCAGATGTTACTGCTGTTGAGATAGAACGGACGGCAGGCGTTGGCGCAAATACAATATCCCGTATAATTCACGGCAGAAATACAAACATAACTTTGGAAACAGTCGAAAAATTATGCAGATTTTTCAACTGCAAACTTACTGACCTGCTGGAATTAGTGGACTAATCACAACCGCGCCCTGCCGCAGTAGGGTTATCCCTGTTTCATTTACCCCTACGACCGTTGATGCGACCCCGCTTGCCTTGCTGCCGGGGTAAACAAGGTCAACAGGAAGCTTGCACGCCTCCTCATAAGTCAACGCGGGCGCCTCGCCTGAGATATTTGCGCTCGTTGTCGCAAGCACTCCGCCGGGCACCTGCCGGCAGAGATTTGCGAAAGTTTCGTTATCCGGCACGCGGATGCCCACGCCGCAGGCAGGTGCTGCCGGTGTTGACTTGCGAGAGCAAGGCAAGCAGGGCAGCATAGTTTCGGCAGCAGGCACCACCACCGTCAGCGCGCCGGGGAAATATTTTTTTATCAAAATATGCGCCAATTTCGGCAGCGGCGCAACATATCTCAACAGCGGATAAATATCGTGCGACATTAAAATCAGCGGCTTGTTCTCATCACGTCCCTTGATGTCATAAATCTTTTTGACCGCCGCGGCGTTTTCCGGCAGGCACCCAAGCCCCCACACAGTGTCTGTTTCAAACGCGATTACACCGCCGGATTCCAGCAAATTGACCAACCCCGCTCCGTTTACCCCCATTTGCCCCCCTACCATTTTAGCCGCCCCTTGAACGCCAGCAGGTATTCTGTTTTAAACACCAAATTCAACCCCAAGTACACAATCGCCATAACCGCACCCGCGGCTAAAATCTTCGGCACAGCTGCAAGCGGCAGCGCGGCAGCGGCAAAACCCGCAGCCAGTGTGAACATTCCGGCACCGAGCATTTTACCAAGGTTGCCCAAAAGCCGCCAATAGCGCAAGCTTATGTGCCGGCGCACCAGCACAGCCAGCACGCACGCGTTAACCAGCGTCACCAGCGACGTTGACAGCGTTATCCCGCCGATCCCCCAGCCCATCACCGAGATGAACACCCAGTTGAGCGCGAACTTCAAAATAATTGACGCAAACGCCACAACAAACGGCGTTTTCGCGTCGTTAAACGAGTAATACACGCGCGTTATGCAATCTCTGAACACGTACGGCAGAATTGACACCGATAAGAACCACAAACCTTCCGTTACCATAAACGTTGCCCTTGAGTCAAACGCCCCGCGCTCAAATACAAGACTCACGCACGTTTGGCCCAGCACAAAAAGGAACACCATAATCGGTATCCCTATTAAAAACAGTGTCCCGACGCCTTTGTTGAAATATTCCCTGATGCCTTCCAAATCACCTTTTGCTGCCAGCCTTGAAAACACTGGGAACAACGGCACCAAAAACGCCGCCGCCAAAAGCCCGACCGGGAACTGGAACGCCCTGTTTGCATACCCGATTGCCGTCCACGCGCCCTCACGGATTTCCGATGCAAAAAACATATCCACATACACGTGCAGCTGCCCGACCGNNCTTGAAAAAACCGGAAACAGCGGCACCAAAAACGCCGTCGCCAAAATCCCCACCGGAAACTGGAACGCACGATTGGCGTACCCAATCGCCGTCCACGCCCCCTCGCGGATTGACGAAGCGAAAAACATATCAACATAAACATTCACCTGCCCAATCGAAGAACTCAACACCGCAGGGAACAAAAGCTCGCAAATATTGCGGTTCTCGGGGTTATTAAAAAAGTTAAAATTCGGTTTGAATCTGAACCCGATTTTGCGAACGGACGGATACAGCACCAAAATCTGGCACAACGCACCCGCGCACGTCGCACACGCCAAAACAATCCCCGTTGAATCATGTTTGGTGAACAAAAGCGTGGCTATAATCACAAAACTTAAAATTGCGGGCGAAAAATTCGGCAAAATAAAATGTTTGTACGTCACAAGCAGCCCGTAAAAAATTCCCGCAATCCCGCCTATAATAAATATCGGCGTCATAACCCGCAGGTGCCGCGCGGCCAGACTCACAAGCTCATCTGAGCCGCCGGAGATAATCAACCCCATAATTTGGTGCGAAAACACAAAAAACAAGATTCCCAGCACCGTGAAAAATAAAACCGTACCGGTTAAAAACGTGCTGTACAATTTATTGACAAGCTCGGGCGGTTTGGTGTCAAAATCGGGTATAAGTTTTGCAAACACCGCCACAACCGCACTGTGGAACGGCCCGCCGACCCCGCCGAGCAGAATCAACGCCAGTGACGGGATTTGATACGCGTAAAAATATGCGTCCGAGACAGTCGTTGCACCGTATTTTTGCGCCATTACAATGTCGCGCGCAAACCCTGCCAGCTTGCTCAACACTATCACCACCGCAATCATCGCGGCAGAGCGCATTATGCTCGCGCCTGCGGCAGGTGCCGCCGGTGTCGGCTTGCGAGAGCAAGACGAGCAGGGCGGCATAGTTTCATCCCCTCTCACCATACATCACCGTCCGCCGGTTTGACCAGCTCTATATACGCGCGTTTTTTGTCGTCGCATCGCAGCGTCACCGTGTTTGTGCCTTTTTTTATGTACTTTGAAATATCCACCGTGTTGTGCCTTTTCAGCACCCCGCCGCCGGCCTCAAACTGGTACTCCTCGCCGTTTATGGTCGCAAAAACCTTTGACAGCTTGCCGTCAACTATAATCGCCGCCTTTTTTTCTCTGGTATAAAAAGTCTGGGTAACCGGTGCTGCGCCGAGCACAACAGGTTTTGTCCCGAGCGCGACGCCGGTGTAGTAGTGCTGAATTATGTACTCATATCCGCGTTTCAACTCGCTGCCCATAAACCCTGCACCGTACTGACTCATCCCGACCCCGTGGCCGTAACCGCCGCCAAAAGCCTTGATACGCACGAGTTTTACCGCGGCAGGTGCCGCAGAGCCTGACGGCACAACGCTTCCATCATCGTATTCGTGTTCAAAAACGACGTTGGCGCTGGGCAATGCTTTGCCGTCTTTTGTCAAAAGCCGGCGGATAACAAGCTCTTTGCTCACAACAAAAACGCCGCCTGTTGTCACAATCTCCAAATCAATAATTTTGCCCGAGTCGCCGCGTTTTCTGGCTCTTAATTCCTTTAAAGCGGCTCCTCCTGTTACCTTTTTTAACACCGCTGACAGCTCATCGGCTTCCCACTCGCGCTCCCAGCGAAAATTGGGCGAGCGGATATCGTAGGCGTCCGGTTTGGATTTGTAGTATTCTGCGGCCGCCTCCTCGCTGTTTAGCGGGGTTTGACTCAAAATATCGGGCCGCGCGGCAAGATACGGCCGCTGCGGCAGCAAAAACGCGTTTGAGTAATTCTCCGTGTACCCGCCCGCGGTTGAGCTGTACATCGCAAGGATTAAATCGCTGTTGTAGAGCGCGACAACGCCGCAAGTTTCCTCAACAGCCTGATTTGACAGGGGTTTTTCTGTGTTCGCGCCGAAATAAACCTGCGCGGCAACCGAATCCACAACATCATAGTTTGGTGAGCTTTTCACCCGCGGAGCCAGCACGTAATTTCGCGCCGCAACGCTTTGCGCCTTCAACGCTTCCAGCCCGAAACGCACCGGCATCTCGTTTGGCACAACACCTTTGAGGTAGTCTTCAACCTCAATAACATTAACCAAATTAATCCGGTCGCCGTTTCGCACAATCTCAAATTTGCCGCGGTAAAGCGCCTGCGAACCCGCGCGTTTTAAACCTTCAACGCCCATAAGCCCGCTCTCGCACGCAAACACCGCTGGCGCATTGTTTGCGGTAAACCTTTTCACGGCCATATCTGTTGGCGAAAATGCGGCTGCGCCGCCTGCTTCGCGGGTACAAAAAAGCCCGACCTCGCGGTGGTTGTAGTTTTTAAGCGCGTTATCGCCGATACCCACGCGCACAATCTCCGACGCGGGCGGTGCAACAATAACCGTACTGCCCTGCTGCGGCGCGGCAGCGTCGGCCTCAGGCGCGGATTCTTCTGTGACAATCACAGGTTCCATAACAACCGGCTCAATGTGCTGCGCAAACACAGGTATTGCCAGCACGACAAACGCAGTTAAAATCACCGTTAAAGCCTCTTTTATTTGCCCCTTTCGCAAGTTGTACCCTCTTTCGTATCCTTCAAAACTATCCCCGTTCCGTCAAGCGCAACACGGATTTTGTCCGCAAGCTCCCAATTTTTTTGCGCACGCGCATCAAGCCGGTGCGCAATAATTTCATCCATTGATTTAAAATCTGCCTTGAGCGCGGCGTTCACTGCGCTCACACCGGCTGCGAGCTCATCAGCCGACAGCTCCGGTTTGTCAAACGTAAAGCCCAGCACCGACGCCAGCGTGAACAATGTTGAAAACGCCTTCTCATCGTCCTTGTTGGCCTTATTTGCCAGCTCAAATAACACCGCGAGCGCTTTTGCGGTGTTCAAATCTTCGTCCATCGCCGCGGTAAACTCGGCCACCGCTGCCGCATCCAGGTCATCGCTCACAGGCGCACGTTTCGCGTTCATCAACCGTTTGACTCCGGCCGCCGCCGCATCAAGCGCCTCATCGGAGAACTCCACCGGCATCCGGTAGTGGTTTGTCAAAATGAACAACCTGATTGTGTTTGCGTCGTATTTTTTCAAAAGCTCGTCAATTGTGAGGAAATTTCCGAGCGATTTGGACATTTTTTCCTTATTGACTGTCACAAACCCGTTATGCAGCCAGTAATTCACGAACTTGCAGCCGTTTGCACACTCACTCTGCGCGATCTCGTTCTCGTGATGCGGAAACACCAAATCCGCACCGCCCGCGTGGATATCAATTGTTTTGCCAAGATGCTTGCGGCTCATCGCGGAGCACTCAATATGCCAGCCCGGCCGGCCCTTGCCCCACGGGCTCGGATAACCAAACTCCTCATCTTTTTTCCACAGCGCAAAATCCAGCGGGTCTTCTTTCAAATCGTTTGCCTCAACACGCGCGCCGCGCTGCAAATCTTCTACCGGCTGCCTTGACAGCGCGCCGTATTCCTTAAACTTTTTCACCCGAAAATAAACATCCCCGCCCGCCTCATACGCAAACCCGCCGGCTATCAAGTCTTTCACCATCGCAATCATTTCACCGACTGTTTTTGTGGCGAACGGTTCAATATCGGGTTTTAAGGTGTTTAGCGCCTCCATGCTTGCCGAAAACGCCTTGTACCAGTACTGTGCAACCTCATCGGGCGTTTTGCCCTCAGCCTTGGCGCGGTTGATGATTTTGTCGTCAACATCGGTCACGTTGCGTACATAAGTCACCTGATACCCTTTGAATTTGAGGTACCTGTAAAGCACATCCCACGTGATGTAGCATCTGGCGTGCCCGAGGTGCGCCCAATCATACACCGTCGGCCCGCATACATACATGCTTACTTTGCCGTCAACAAGCGGCTTGAAGTCCTGAAACTTTTTAGTGGATGAGTTGTATAACTGCATGCAACCATTTTAGCACAAAATCATTTACCTTTTTTTGATATGTGCAGATAGTCAAGATAGCTTGCTATTTCCTCATGCGGTACGAAGCTTTCATCTATTGCCGAAAAAGGCACTCCGATAGACCCCTTTGTCAGGATAGTGCTGTCGCTGTAAGGATTTCCGTCAGGTCTATTCTCACGATTTATCACACCGTCATCAAGCTTCAATATATTTTTGATATCTCCAAGGCTTAATTTATTTTTTTCATCAAACAAGATAATCAGTCGTTCTTCTCCGAAAAGTCTTTTTTGAACAGCAAGGTCAAATTTGTTCGACAAATTGGTCAACCTACCCAGTACATTATTTTTGAGCGCTTCCTCCTTGGCTTTTTTTTCTGCGGGAGTAAACTCTATATAATTACCCTCAAGTGACGGTAATTCGGTGTTATATTTGTACGTGTTGATATTACTGCTGCTGCCAACGCTGCTAACTTCAAGTCCTCCGGCCATAATTTTATTCTCCTTTAATTTGTAGTTCCCCGATAATTTATTAAAGGATTTCTACCCGAAAAGATTGCCCATGTGGGTAGTCATAAACTTAACAAAACTTCACAAAAAGGCTGTAAAAGCGCATGAAAAGGGCACTTGTCATCAAACTCAATTGTAACGACCGGGATGCCGCGCTCAACCCCCGCCCACGTACCGAAACTGCCCGGTGTCGGGTAGCCTATGTCGGCTTGCACGGGATAATTAAGGATTTTGGCGATTTTTTCGGCCGCATCGCGCGCGGGACCGTCGTAATTTACAACCTTGAACGGCGAATGCAATGTCAAAATCAGCCGCGGTTTGTGTTTTTCAACCACATCAATCAAAAATTGTGTTTCAATCTCGCTTGCGGGCGCGGGTCCTCCTTCTGCGCCGCCCTGCCAGTTTGCCGTCGGGAAATTCCTGTTCAAATCAACACCGTTTGCGTTTTCGCGCCGACCAAGCGCCAGCCCGTCAGGGTTCAAACAGGGGATGAAAAGGTGTTTGTCCCTCGGGCAATTGTCTATCAAATACTTGCCCTGCGGTTCTTCACCGTGAAAAACGCCCACAATAAGGACATCGCCGCCGCCGACAAGCTCTATTTTGTTCCCGTTTTTACTCAAACAATGCATTAATAAACCCGTTTGCGTTAAATTCCTGCAAATCCTCTATTTTTTCGCCCGTACCTATGAGTTTTACCGGCAGCTTCATATCTTTTGCAATAGACAGAACAATCGCCCCTTTTGCACTGCCGTCAAGTTTTGTCAGCGCAGCGGACGTTAATTTCACGGCCTCGGAAAACACCTTTGCCTGCTGCAGCCCGTTTTGGCCGGTGTTTGCGTCCAGCACAAGAATGCTCTCTTGCAAACCGCCTTGTTTATCAATCACGGTTTTGATTTTGGAAAGCTCCTCCATCAAATTATACTTGTTTTGCAGCCGGCCCGCGGTGTCAACCAAAAGCACGTCATAGTTTTCATCCTTGGCTTTTTGTATCGCCTCGTAAACAACCGCCGCAGGTTCTGCCCCGTCGCGCCGCAAAATGTCCGCACCCGCGCGCTTTGCCCAAATATCAAGCTGCTCCTCCGCTGCCGCACGGAATGTGTCGCCCGCCGCAACCAGAACCTTTTTACCTTCGCTTTTGAGCTTGTGCGCCAGCTTGCCGATTATTGTTGTTTTGCCCGCGCCGTTGACGCCCACAAACATATAAATATTCAAACCGTTAACCGAGTTTAACTTAGTTCCGCCGGCCAAATTGAGTGTTTTCAAAAAATCTTTGCGCAAAAACTCTTTTATCTGCGGGGGTTTACTTTTGCGCAGCATATCAGTCAGCTCGCCCGCGTAATTCACGCCCAAATCCGCGCCAATCAGCAGATCCTCCACCTCATCAAGCGTGTAATCCGACAGCTCCCCATCCTGCGCTTCAACCGTGTCAACGACGTTGCGCACGAGCGCACGCGCCGTGTTTTTTAAAAAATCAAACACCATAATCTACAACCACTTTTGCCAAAATCCCGTTGATAAACGATGCGCTGTCATCGGTAGAATATTTTTTGGCAAGCTCCAATGCCTCGTCCACAACGACTTTCATCGGTGCACCTTTTGTGTACAAAAGCTCTGTTATCGCGATGCGCAAAATATCTTTGTCCATCTTCACGAGCCGCTCAATGTTCCAGTTGTTCGCGTTTTTTTGGATAATCTCGTCCACCTCGGCCGCGTTTTTGTTGAACTCGCGCACAATAGCCAACGTGTAATCCTTGACCTCACCGTGGTTTTCAAGCGCGGCAAGCTCGGCTATCTCAAGTGCGGCAAGCGTTTTTTCCGTCACCTCAATAAGCTCGCCCAGTTTGCCCGAAACATCACGCGTCAGCGGCACCGGCAGGTTTGATGTCCCGATTGGACGCTCCAAGTTGATTTCCTGATCGGCCTCGTAAATATCAATTGCATCTTTCATCTGCAAAAGCCCGCCAACCGCAATTTTCAACTCATCCTGCGCGCTGCTTGTCAAAATCCGCACCGATTTTAATATCATGTCCTCAAAATTGTCCGCCTGCGGCAGCTCTTTCAGCTGCGACAGAAGTAAAAAAGCTATTTCCCGTGATGCTCTGCGTGCTTGCATTTGTTTTTCCTTTTTTATTTATTCTAGCACAAAAGTTTCTTGGCTTCATAAATACAACAATCTGCGCAGCAATACGCTTGTCTGAAATCGTCTGAAATATCCGGATGCGTAGTTTCATCTAATTTGGCAACAAATAACAGTTGAATCTCGTCACCATTCAGATAACTCCAAATCAGCGAGGATTTGTTTTCGGAATTTATTAAATTTAATTCGTTATTTTCAATTATGTGTTTGTAGTTTACGTAGAACCCGCGCATTTGGTTTATGAATTCAAAGAGTTCAAGGTTAGTGCCGAATGCGTAATTTTCATTTTGCTTTTTGATATATTTGTTGGAAAATTCCTGCGGCAGCCGGGGCTCCGGGTTCCTTGTTTCGTAACCTATTCCCATATAGCTTGGCAAATTCAAAAATAACGAGATAAAATATCTTATTTTATTATTTTTTATAGATTTAAAATATTGGTTGTTTTCGGGTAAATCACCGTCGTTTGTGAAAACAGCCACGCAAGGATGAAACTTAAAGTTCTCTCTGAAAGGGTTTAGAAAATCGTTAATCCAGTTGAAATAATTCTCATCAATATATTTAAAATTCATATCTCCCAGCACAATGTCAAACCCTTTGTTTTGCATATCTGTCAGAGCGTCAATATAATACGTATTGTAAAACGCCTCCGCAAGCGTTGCAAAATCGGGTTTGGATTGTTGTATCTTTTCTTTCAGGCACCGCCAAAGCTCAAGACTGTTATATTCTTTTTCTTCGTTATGCGATTGAGAAATCTGGTTGTGCGCCATATCCGCCCTCAAAAAATCAAAATTATATTCTTCTTGAAATTTATAAATTTTATCCGTAAAATATTCCCAGGTTTTGTGTTCAACAGCGTTTTTGACGGGGTAACCGTCAGGGCTGATTTTATACCATTTGTACGGGGTTACAGAGCCGATAATTTTAGCGTTGTACGATTTATTTTCAACCTTAAACACCGCCCAATTATCTTGATGCGAGTATTCAATTTTATCAAATAAAACAGGCCTCATTGGGGCATGTTCAACAACAGGAATAGGTTCAAAACCGCCATCTCGTATCGCTTTTCTAAGCTCCATTCTGCGCTCAAATTTATTAATATTTGCAGGAAAAACAATGGTCTTTCTTTCATCCTCACTTAAACAAAACAGGTTTTTTGGCGCTGAAAGATAATCTATAATACAATTTTCAACCTGCTCATAAATCAGGTTATAATCCAAACCGAAGACTTGTGATGTTTTTTCGTCGTTTAATCTTATCCATTCAAACAACCTTGGGTTTAGAATAGTTATTTCAGAAAAATTATCAACGTGCGGCAATGCGTCAAACCCGACTATTTTACCAAGCGCGTGCAAAATATTTATTATAAGTTTGAGCTGGCTCTCAATCGTGTCAAAACCCATAGCAGCCAAATCATTATCAAAAAAATCGGTATTCAAATCCCACGAATTTTGCACATACAAACTCCCGTCGCCTGTTTCCCACAATGGCATAATATGGATTGCATTCTCAGGAAAAGTCATTGCATATTTTACGATACCCCAGTATGTTTTGGTTATCCGCGGATTAATACCGACAATTTTTGCACTCTGAGACCAGTTTGTGTTTTTTACAACCGGGTAGGGTTTGGAAATATCAAGTGCTGTTTTGAGCAGAGTTTCCGGCAGAATTTGTTTTAGCATGCCAAAAGATTGCTCAAACGACAAGTCCAAGCAATCATTTGGTGAAATAGCATAATATTTATTGGTCAAGGTATTCCGGGAAGTGCTCTGCATATATTTTTCTTATTTGTTCTAAACACTCTTGACGCTTTTGATCGGCTATTTGGAAGTCGGGATTATTTTCAAGATCACTTTTTTCTTTGGAGTATCTGGTTATCATATCGTTGATACGCTTAAGTTCTTTTTCCAGATTCGCAATTTTGTCCTCCAATTTTTTTAGTTTAGGCTGGGCTTGTTTGAGCGTTGATTCGGCAAGAACCAGCTCCGATTCACTTTCGCCCTTGTCTTTTGCAGATGCCTTATTGTATGCATCATTTGCTTTGTCAAGATTGCCTTTCAGCGTTTTTTCCGATTCTTCTTTCTCGGCGGTTGTCTTATTAAGCTCAAACACTGTGCGGGTTTTAGATTCACCAAAATTTTCAAGTGCCGATGAAAGATACCTGTGTTCGTTTTTTAATGCCGAAAATTTATCGACCTGCTGCATAGCCCGGTTTAGTTGCGTGTAGGCTTCAATATCCTTCCATAAAAAATACATTTTATCAGACAGATTTTTCATGTCTTCATCGGTTAATTTTACAGCTAACCGATCGTTGTCTTCAAGATTTGATTTTTGGGTCTCGGCTGCTTTATCGTATTGCTGTTGGAACAAATCCTTCCAGGCGTTGGTGTATTGAACCTGTTTGTCAAAAAACTTACCTTCTGATTTTTGCAATGTTGCAAAGAAATCATTAACGTCAGAAAACTTTTTTGGCTCCGGCCGCTGATATTCAACCAAATAGTTTATACCCGATGCAAGTTTACTTCTGTCAACTGTTTCGTTGACATCTGCCATGTAGACTTTAAACTTTAACTTGCCGGAGCTATCTTTTTCTTGGCCGTATGTGGTTATGTTGTATACTGTTTTCAGGTCCGCATAGGGGTTTTTGTCAACGCAATCGTTATACGACATATCAATAGTCCCTGATGTTCCGACCATCAGCTCTTGGGTTTTCGTGTAACCCTTAAAAACCGGCTGCGTGGTGGCTCCTATTGCACTTATTTTCATTTTTGGTTCCTTTCCTTTTTTATTAAACTCTTTGTTGCAAACCTGCTTTGACCAGCTTGGCCATAAACGCTTTTTTGTCCGCAGGTGTGTTTTCGGTTATCATATCAATAATGGCCTGATAGTGTTTTTGCGAGATTGTTTTTTGCAAATAGCTGGCAGAAATACCGTCAACAATCTCTGCAAATTCCGCGAATTGATTGTCTGGCTCAAGTTTTTGCGTTGATTTTGTTATGTATTCCTTCCAATGGTATAGCGAGGCCTTGAAGTTGGGCACTTCAAACGGTACCTTGTATTCCAAATGCGGCTGCATTTGTTTCAAAACGTCAGGGCCTTGTTTTGTAAATATTTCTTTTGCTTCTTCAACATTTTTTGCTGCCCATTGGGGTTTTAATTTGATCTTGACAAACTCAAGAAAGTTTTTCCAGATACCAAGGTCTTCTGACGGCAGCGGCTGAGGCGCAAAATGTTGATCAATTCTTTGGCCGCGCGTTACGGCGCTGTAAAAGTTTATATCATCCAGACAGTCGTAGGCCAGAATCAGCCCGTTGTTTTGGGCACTGTTACAGGTACTGCCTCTCAGGTCATTGTAAGTACTTTTGTACGCATCTTCTATTTTTTCCATGCCTCTAACGACAAACAGCTTGTATTTGCCGTCTTTTTTGAATTGCTCGGCTGATTTACTGTCCACAAGGTCATATATCGCCCCTATTGACTCTTTAGTAGAATGGCCCAGCCTCGCGTCAGCTGTATCTATTACTTCAACGCCTTGATTTTTCAGCTGACTGATAGCCCAGTCAAAAAACTGCTTTTTGCCTTTTGAGTCAGGGCCAAATACCAAAAATCCATTTTGCGGCGTTTCTCCTTTTTGCAAAGGCTCAACAAAATCTTCTGCAAACAGTTTTTGCATACGTTCAAGCATTGTTTTGCCCCATTCCTGCGGCCAGATTGTGTTCTTTTGTTTTAATTTATACAGCTTGCCTGTTTTTATAAGGGTAACCACAGTTGCAGCGCCGGCAGCGGCTGTTGCTGCGACGGCACAGCCTATTACTAACGGCTTGTTTACACCTGTTTTTGCACCCTGTGGGGGAATATTAACAAAACTTGTGCTGTCGCGGCCGGTCACCTGTGAGAACGCGTCCATTCCCGAAAAGCTGTTTGGCTCGGCTGTCCTGTTTTGCCGCTGCCTGCTGTTTCTTTCCTGAATAATTTTTCTTATATCAGCGTTCAGTTTTTCCGTGTCGTCATAAACACCTTTGAAACTTGTACTATTTATCACCTTCATGCTGACCTCGCTTTCTTTGTACGTAGGATTGATACTCGGCTGCGTCCGCCGTTAAAACAGCGTTCATTGATTTTTTGTCCACACCGTCGCTGCCCAAATACTTTTCTATCTGCGCGTTGACCATCTCTGTTTTGACAGGTTTTCTGACTGTTATGCGGTGGTCTAAACGGGATTTTCTGTCATGATTTTGCAGCAAATCGCGGTCGATAGCACCTGCTACCTGTTTGACTTCCGGCGGATAAAAGTGGAATCCTGAAATATTGTGTTTATCCAGTATCTCCGGATGGTTTGACTCGTCCAGTCTGTTGTATTTTGTCCAAAAATAGCTCATAACAGCGGATTTTTCACCGCCCGAGGTTTTGTTTAAGAGAATATCAACGTTCAAGCGTGAAGGCTTGAAAACCAAATCCGGCAGCATAGAAGGTACGTTGCAGACTCCTACCCAGGTTACTCCGTTTTTGGCACAGTCTCTTGTTTTTGCGAGCCATACCCCTTTTAGATTAGGATTTTCTTCGTCCAAAATCCTATCAACATCATCAAAAAACAATATCTGTCTTTTGCCGGTTTCTTTGTACCTTTTTTCAGCATCGTCAAAGGCAGTTAGCAAAGGCACAGAATCATCATCTTTAAATTCTTTATTTGAAGGGCGATATTGTTTGAACCCGGCCAAATCTTTTAACTCCAGATGCTCGCCCAAAGCCTGAGCAAAGTGCGTTTTTCCTGTATATCCCGGCCCGTAAAACAGCACACCGTTTGGAGTCGGGTGGGATTTTTCCATCGCTGTGCCCGCCGCCATCAACGGCAAAACAACTTCTTTGAGCGCTTTGTATTTTTCCATTGAATATCCGACAACTTTGTTCAAACCGTCCTCATCCCCGTTATATTTGAGAGGGATTGAGAGTGCCTCTATTGTATCCTCATATCTTTGTCTTGCAGCTTCCAAGGGGATACCTTGTCTTTCGGCCATAAATTTAATATCGTCATTGATTGTTTGTCTTACCTGCGCAAACTGTTCGTTTTTCTTTGCCTCTCTTTTGCTGTCAAGTTTTTGCGCAAAATAATATCTTGCGTTTTCAAGAAACCCTGTAAACGCCATCTGCTGCGCCGGTGCTGTGTACGCTGCCGGATTTGTGCGTTGAATACCTTGGTTTGCCCTGTTTGGCTGAGCCTGCCCTCTGATGATTGCTGTGTTTAATGTGACTTGCATGTTTTGATCCTTTCACTTTTCTTTATTATTTTAACATCTAATCTAATAATTTAAAGCTCGTAAATCATAAATTTGCTACCCATTCGGGTAGTTTTTTTAAAAAAAAGTCAACTTTATCCTCTAGGATGCGTCCGGTCGTAGACTTCCATCAGTCGCTTGGTCGAAACGTGCGTATAAATCTGCGTGTTGGAGATGCTCGCGTGACCCAAAAGCTCTTGAACCACGCGCAAATCCGCACCGTTCTCAATCAAATGCGTTGCAAAACTGTGCCGAAAAACGTGCGGGGTCACATGTTTTGGCAGCCGGATTTTGTCCACAACATCTTTTATCACATTACGAACCGTGCGCGCTTGCAGCCTGTAACCGGTGTTGTTGATAAACACAGGTGAGCCGCTTTGCGCCAGCCCGACGTCAAACCCTTTTGCCACAAGGCCGCGCGCCGTATTGATATAACGCTCCAAATAAGACTTTGCCCTGTCTGTCACAAGCACAATCCGCTCCTTTGAGCCCTTGCCAAAGACCGTTATCTCGTTGTTTTCAAGGTTCAAATCACTAAAATTCAACCCCGCGAGCTCTGAAATCCGCATCCCCGTCGCCCACAAAAGCTCTAAAATCGCCCTGTTTCTGTACCCCGCCGGTGTGTTGATTTCTATCCCGTTCAAAATGCTTTCAACCTCCTGCGGCGTCAAAAATTTCGGCAGCGATTTGGCGCGTTTTGGCGCGCTCAAACTCATCGCAGGGTTGTTCTCCACAATCTGCTCGCGGTGCAGGTATTTGTAAAACGTGCGCACCGACGCGATTTTGCGCGCAACCGTGCTTTTTTGGTAATCAAATTTCTTCATAAAATGCAGATACTCTCGCATATTTGAATATCCGATTTGCTCGCACGGCGCATCACCTAACCACACCAAAAACCCCAAAACATCGGAATAATACGCTCTTGCCGTGTGTTCGGAAAAGTTTTTTTCCACAAGCAAATAGCTTTTAAAATCTTCCAAATACTGTTTTGAAACCTTGTTCATGCAGCGAGTTTAGTAGTTTTCTGATTTGATGAAGAAATAACTTTGCGGGTGCTTGCACAACGGGCAAAGCTCAATTGCTTTTTCACCTTCGTAGTTATAACCGCAGTTTCCGCACTCCCATTGGACTTTTTCTGCACGCTCAAACACTTTGTTTTCTTTGATGTTCGCCAAAAGCGCGCGGTAACGTTCCTCGTGGGTTTTTTCAACTGTTGAAACGACCTCAAACAGGTGCGCAAGCTCGTCAAAACCTTCTTCTTTTGCCTCTTTTGCAAACTTGGCGTACATATCGGTCCATTCGTAATGCTCGCCTGCCGCGGCGTCCGCAAGATTTGTCAACGTATCGGCAACTTTGCCGCCGTGAAGCCATTTGAACCAAATTTTTGCGTGCTCTTTTTCGTTGTTAGCGGTTTCTTCAAAAATTCTGCTGATTTGAACGTAACCGTCTTTTTTCGCGGCAGATGCGTAATATGTATACTTATTTCTTGCCATTGACTCGCCCGCAAACGCGGTTTCAAGGTTTTTCTCCGTTTTTGATCCTTTTAAATCCATTTTTTCCCCTCCTAATTATAGCAACTTTTTGCATGCTTGTGTTTTAATGATAGCATGAACAACGTAAATATGAAACTTCCTGATATAAACCGCGTCGGAGTCATTGTTCCGCCCGATAGCTTTTACAAACCGGTAATGTGGGACAACCGCGCAGCTGACCGTATGTTTGTGCAAGATTATACGGATATTTTTATCGGCACAAAGGCCGCCAAGCCGCCTAAAAAATTCGGCACGGTTGTGATAAAATAATTCTATGCGGGAATTTGATTTGTATATTGTTCCGACACCAATCGGAAATTTGGGCGATATAAGCCTGCGCGCGATTGAAACGTTGAAAAGTGTTGATATTATTGCGTGCGAGGATACAAGAACGACACAAAAACTCCTCAACCACTTTGATATCAAGACAAAATGCCTGTCGTATCACAAGTTTAACGAGAAAGAACGTTCGGGTGCGCTGCTGGGGCTGCTTGGCGAAGGCAAAAAGATCGCGCTGGTATCTGACGCGGGAACACCGTTGATTTGCGACCCGGGCGCGGTTTTAGTCGGGGAGCTGCAAAAAGCGGGTGTGAAAATCACCGCATTGCCGGGTGCAAACGCGATTGTGACGTTTTTGTCGCAGGTGGCGCGCGCAGGGGAAGATTTTTTCTTTGCCGGGTTTTTGCCGCGAACGCCTGCGGGGATTGAAAAGCTGGCGGCAAAATACACGGGCACGGATTTGGTTTTTTACGAGTCGCCAAACCGGCTGATAAAGACGCTGGAGCTGCTTGGCGACAGGCAGGTTGCTGTCGGGCGCGAACTGACAAAGGTTTTTGAGGAAGTCAAAGTCGGCACGGGCACCGAATTGGCGCAGTTTTACCTTGAGAATGTTCTAAAAGGCGAGGTTGTGGCGATGGTTTTTAGAGATACCGCGCGGCAGCCGGTAGACGAAAAGGTTTCACTGCTGAAGGCCAAAGGGTTCAGCGCAAAGGATATTTCGGTGATAGTTTCCGAATTGTACGGCGCAAATAAAAACGAAATTTACAAAAAAATATGCCGACTATAGGAATCGAACCTACAACCTACGGTTTACAAAACCGTTGCTCTACCATTGAGCCAAGTCGGCATACAAATATTTTATGCAAAACAATCGCGATTGTCAACGGCCGCGGCTAACTTGTCCTTGACGATTTGCATCAGGGTCATCACGTGGCAGAAGTTTTGCTCGTTGCCGGCGCAATTTTCAACGGCCTCCATCGCTATCGTGTGCAAAATAATAATTTCCTCAAGTTCTTTCATAATTGTTACCTTTCATTAACTGATATTTTACTCTTTTATTAATATTATATGACTTAATAGACAGTTAGGCAATGCTACTTTAAAAAAATGTTACAATAGTTATCATGGAAAAGAGAAAATTTACGCAGCAAAAAATAAGAGATAACAGAAGCAGAATTAAGCAGTATTTCACCAGAGAAGATTTAACTGCTGAAGATGTTGCCCAGCAAGTTCATGAGAAATATCCTGATGCCAATCCATCCGGTATGAATTTAAGCAGAAAATTAGCTAGAGGCACGCTGCGCTCAATTGAAGAAGTTGAAATCGCGGACGTGCTCGGCTACGACATCGTTTGGGTAAAACGGAAGTAAGAAACTGCCTCCGACGAGATTTGAACTCGTGGCCTCTCCCTTACCAAGGGAGTGCGCTACCCCTGCGCTACGGAGGCATAAGACCCCGCAACAAATGCGGGGTGACATGTTATTATGCGTTACCTGCTGTACCCAGTACCTGCATTTTGTGCTTAACAAGCTCTTTTACAGCTGTTCTGCCCGGTCCCATGTACTCGCGCGGGTCAAATTTCGCCGGTTCTTCCACGAAGAACTCGCGGATAGTTGATGTCATAGCTAACCGCAAATCCGTGTCAATATTGATTTTTGCGACACCGTTTTTCGCCGCGAACGATAGCATCTCTTCCGGAACACCCTTTGCGTTCGGCAGTTTGCCGCCGTATTTGTTGCATTTTTCAACAAGCTCTTGCGGAACACTTGACGCGCCGTGCAATACAATTGGGAAATCGTAGCCGACCGCCTCGTTGACGGCTTTTTTGATTTCAGCCAGCCGGTCAAAATCAAGCCGCGCTTCACCTGCGAACTTGTACGCGCCGTGGCTGGTGCCGATTGCGATTGCAAGCGAGTCGCAGCCTGTTTCCTTCACAAAGCGCGCGGCCTCCGCGGGGTTTGTGAATTTTGCGTCTGCCGCGGAAACGTTCACATCGTCTTCAATACCGGCAAGTTTGCCAAGCTCGGCCTCAACCGAAACGCCTCTTGCGTGCGCGTAATCCACAACCTGTTTTGTAAGCTCAATGTTGCCCTCCAGGTCAAATCGGCTGCCGTCAATCATAACAGACGAAAACCCGCCGTCAATGCAGGATTTGCAGATTTCAAAATCCGCACCGTGATCAAGGTGCAGCGCAATCGGCACAGTTGTTGTCGCAAGCGCGGCCTCAACGAGTTTAATCAGGTAGGTTTGGTTCGCGTACTTGCGCGCACCGGCTGAAACCTGCAAAATGATTGGCGAGCGGGTTTCTTCCGCGGCCTCTGCGATTGCTTGCAGGATTTCCATGTTGTTAACGTTGTATGCGCCGATAGCGTATTTGCCTTTCAAGGCGTCCTTGAACATCTGTTCTGTTCCGACCAGTTTTCTGTCTGTCATAGTTGTTTTCTCCTTATTTATACTACCCATATGGCTAGTATATCACAAAAAACGTTAAGATTTGTTAAAAAAATAACAATTTTTTTTTAAGTAGTGTTTAATATATGTATACAAGGGGCAACAAAAGGGGAAATTAATCATGGGAATCGCAGCAATAACAGGATATAATGCAGGACTTACACCGGCAGCAATTGAAGCTCGGGAACGTGCGGCTGTTTTGGCTAAGTTTTATGAGCAGCAAAACGGTAAGCCGTGGCGCGGTGACAGTTTTGAGCAGGCCGCTAAATCGCACAACGGCTCTGTGACGATGCCGACAGTTGCGTTCTTGACATTGTTATCAATGGCAGCGCCGCAGCTAATCCCCGCACAGCAGCAGTTGGCGGCAAACTTGTCTGCAACACAAAATGCTTCAAGCGCAGGTGGCGACGCTCAGACAACGGAGAAAAAGCAATATGCGGATCTTAAAAACGGGGGGATACTTCTCGGACCTCAGGACAAGGAAATGCCTAATCCGAAAGATTACGTCAATAGAATAGTTGCATTTTCAGACGGTAACGGATGCTGTTCATCTGCCAAACTTATTGGTCCAAAGAATAGCATGGCGTTTGGAGTAATCAGATATGAGTTTGCCGATATTAAAGACAAAGAAGGAAAAGGCGATTTTACAGGTATAGTAAGAAGACCGACTGCCGAAAATATTGAGCAAGGCTATTTTGTCGTAGTTGGAGAAAAAGATGGAAAAGAGTATAGAATAAGCACCGATTATCTTGACACAGCAAGAGCCTTTGAGTACATACTTGAGGCTTACAACTCTGTCCCTTGTCTTGAATAATAACAAATTGTAAACAAAATCTCTTATAGGTTAAAGTTTTCATAATTTCTGCCGTTATTACCCATGTGACTAATTAATAGGGGCAAATCTGTTTATGAGCACCAATTCAAGAATAACAAATACGCAGCCTATAGAAGCGCAGCAAACAAGCAGAGCAGCCGTGCAGGCGGATACGTCTGTCCCTGCGATTTCTCTTGTTTCGGATAAAATGACATCGGAGCAGCTCCGTGCCGAACTTAAACTTACTCCTGACCAATATTATCTGTATACCGCTGAAATTACGGGTTTTGATATAAATAATGAAAGCCATGTAGCACAGCTGCGCCAGAAAGCTGCCGTCGCCGTAAAAGTTCAGACGCCTGCAAATACGGAAAACTATGATAATTTAAGAGGTGGTTTGTATACTGATACAGATGATCCGGAGCTTAGCGAACGGGTAATTCTTACAGCCATAGCCGACGGGCTTGAGGGAATCGATCCGACCGAACAGCCGGTCGCCGGAGAAACTCAAAAACATAAATTCTGGGAAACATTTAATGAACAGGAAATAAAAGATTTTAAAGAAAACCCTGAACTGCTTGCAAACAGAGTTAAGGATTTGCTGAAAACTACTACTGATGACGGGCCTCCGGTTGGTGCAAAATTATTTAATTTGGCGGTAAAGTGCGGTAAAGATTCTGAATTAAGAGATATGTTTATTGCAGAACTGGGACGTGTGGCAGCATCTGATGCACCGGAAGATGCCGAATTCAAAGCAAAGGCGCAAGAAGCGCTTGACAGCTCATCAATGATTGCTCTTGAATACGCCAAAGCAATGCGTACGGGTGATTCTCAAGCGCAAATTGACTCTGCACAAGAAATGATTGAAAGAGCGCTTGACGGCGATGTAGCAGCTCAAATGATGGTTGTACAAACATTGGAAAACGCGGACCTCGCTTCCGGAAACATACAGCCTGAGATAATTGATATGTTGGCTCCGGTAATAGAAAACATCGACTCCATAAAACTCTCTTTGGAAAGAGTAGCAGTTGAAATGAGAGCAAAGGCCATGAACAAAATGGCACAAAATAACCGGATGTCCACTAAGAAATTGGGAGCGATTGTTCCTTACCAGGCTACATTGGCCGAAAAAGACCAAATGCAGGTCTTTGACGCGTTCAACCAGCGTGCGATTCGCGATAACGATGCAAACTTGTTAAACGCCAACGCCAATATTATCAACCAGCTTCATCAAAACAACCAGACCGACGCGTTCCAAAAAATTATGGATGCGACAAAATTGTTTACCCCCGAGCAGGCCGCGCAAATCCAGAACACGCTTGCCGACCAGATTGAAAAATCCGCACCGGAAAACCAAACCGCAATGCACGAGTCTATCGTCAAATCAGGCACCCCCGAAGCGCAAGAACGCGCCGCGGGCAACGTCACAACAAGAAATACGCAGGAAGGACTTGCCCAAACCCGCGGTTATTCGGTTGAAAACCAGGCGCCGGCGCTGACCGCATCGTACGAGGCCGCGATAAAATCCGATAACAAAAGCCTTGCGCAAATGGTTGCAGACTCAATCGCGTACAACCAGAGCGCGCAAGAACGTATCGCGCAAAAACCGGAATTGTTTGAAAACTTTATGATTTATCAAGGTGCCAAACAAGACGCGCTTGCAAGTTCGGTTGACGGCAAATACACCGCATACCCGTCATCGGAGGCCAAAAACACCAGTGTCAACAAGATTACCACGGCTGATTTCAAGAGCCACACCTACACCGAGCAAATTGATATTATAACGCGCATGCTTGATTCAGGTGACAAAATGAAGGCCATGGAGCTGGCTTTTGGTGCAGGGCTCGGCAGCCACGTGCTTGGCCGGATGGATGCCTCAGAGCTGCTCTCAAGCGCTGACGGTAAGTTCCGCAACGACATCTTGATGTATCTTTGCACCTCCAACAAGATGGAGGACAAGCTTGCGATGGCTGAATATGTGGTCGGTAAAAACGATGAACACCACTCGCTTTATCAAGAGGCGGTAAAAATCCGCAGCGATTTTGGTGTGGAAAAACCGAACGAAAAACAACCGTTTGTCGTCAACTCTTGATTTTAGAAAATGTTTGATATTTAATGGTTTTACAGCCGCGCGTGCGCGGCGAGTTCACTTGAAAGAAGACCATTTACTTGACCAAAAATATCACACTGGCCAAACATGCGGGTTTTTGCTACGGGGTTAAGCGCGCCGTGGAGACCGCAAAAAAATTAAAATTTGAGAACCCCGACCGCGAGGTTTTTGTGCTGGGCGAACTTATCCACAACACAGATGTTATTGAGGAATTGGAACGCCTTGGTGTGCGCACTTTGAACGATGTCCCGGAGCGCGGCAGCGGGATTTGCATCGTGCGCTCGCACGGTGAGGCGCCCGAAACTATTGAAAAAATTGAGGCCGCGGGGTTTGAACTGGTTGATTTGACCTGCCCGGACGTTAAAAAGGTTCAGCAAAAGGCCGTTGAGCTTGCAAAGGCCGGCTATTTTGTTGTTGTTGTCGGCGAATCCAGCCACCCTGAGGTTGTCGCGATAAAAGCCAACGCCCAAATCTACGGTGAGGTTATTGTCGCATCGTCCGCCGCGCAACTGCGCAGCTACGATATACCGCAAAAGGTCGGTGTTGTTGTCCAGACAACCCAGCGGATTTCAACATTGAACGAGATTGTTGAATACCTTGAAGGCAAGGATTTGCAGGTAGCCAACACGATTTGCGCGAGCACCGCAATGCGCCAGACCGAGGCGCAGGAACTTGCCCAAAACAGCGACCTGATGCTTGTTGTGGGTTCCAAAAAAAGCGCCAACACCACCCACCTTGCCGAAATCCTCAAAAATATTACAAAAACAATCCACATTGAAAACGACCGCGAGCTTGACGCATACAAGGATTTGATTGAAAACGCACAAAATATCGCAATCACCGCCGGTGCTTCCACACCGCAAACGATTATAGAAAAAGTTATTACAAAAATAGGAGAAGAAAAATGACAAAGACAAAATCACAGATTGATGAAAAACGGGACGAATTTGAACGGCTTTTAGAGGAGTCATTCGTCAAGGCGCACAGCGTGGCCGATATCGTTGAGGGCTCGGTAATCCGCAAAGAAAAAGACGGGTGGCTTGTCAGCGTCAAAGGTACAAAAACCGAGGCATACCTGCCGGACCGCGAGGTTTCTGACACCGTTGAGGCGGGCGATTTGAAAGAATTCTACGTTTTAAGAGAAGAAAACGACGAGGAGCAAATGCTGTTGTCGCTAAAACGCTTGTCATCCGCGCAGGCGTGGGCGCAACTTAACGATGCGAAAATCCAGGGTGATACAATTTTTGCAAAAGTTGTATCCGTTGTCAAAGGCGGTGTGCTGGTTGATGTGGCTGATTTGAAAGGGTTTATCCCGACAAGCCAGCTTCGCGGCGGCGCAGCGACCGACACCTTAATCAACACAAAAATTGAGGTTAAGGTTCTGGAAGTTGATCCGAAGAAAAACAAACTTATTTTCTCGCAAAGACAGGCTGTTGATGAGGCGCGCGGCCAAATGGTTGACGAAATCATCTCAAACCTTGAAGAAGGCCGGATTGTCAAAGGCGAGGTCGTTCGTATCGCTGATTTCGGCGCGTTTGTTGACATCAACGGTATTGACGGTTTGCTGCCGATTTCAGAGATGTCGTGGTCACGGATCAAGCACCCGTCTGATGTTATAACGCTTGGCGAGAGTCTTGAAGTTATGGTTATCAAAATTGACAGCGAGCTAAAACGTATTTCGTTGAGCTTGAAACGGCTTGGCGAAGACCCTTGGCAAAAAATTGAGGGCGAGTTTAAAGAAGGCCAAACGATTGAAGGTACTGTGAACAAGGTGACGTCGTTCGGTACGTTTATTAATATTTTCCCCGGTGTTGAGGCGCTGCTGCCAATCTCCGAGATTAACGGTGCAGGCTCTGAGTTCAAGGCCGGTGACAGTGTTAAAGTGGTGATAAAAAAATTCACACCGCAAGAACACCGGATTGCGCTCACGATGGCCGAGTAGCCCAAACGGGTAATTTAATCCATAAAAAGCGGCGCAGACCGCTTTTTGTGCTACAATGGTTCCTATGAAACATGATGTGATAGATTTGTTTTGCGAAATGGCAAAAATCCCGTCACCGTCGCTGTGTGAGCAGGCTTTGGCGGAATGGATTATGCTGTATTGCACTGACAACGGCATCCCGTGCTCGCCCGACAACTACGGCAACCTCTACATCCCGATTCCTGCAACGGACAAGACCAAACCGCCGCTGGTTTTATCGGCGCACATGGACGTTGTAGGCGATGACTCGCCAATTATCACTTATTTTGAGGGTGATTTTATCCGCGCGCGCGGCAGAACCCTTGGTGCTGACGATAAAGTGGGCATCGCACAGGCGCTGGTTTTGGCAAAAGATTTGATAGAAAACCCTGTACCGCACGGCGGGGTGGAGATTGTCCTGACACGCGACGAGGAGCAGGAGATGTCAGGTGTGCGGCACTTTGATACCGGTAAGCTGCGCGCGAAATACGTCTTTGTGCTTGACGGTAACCGGCTTGCCACAATTGAGACCTCCGGTGCAAGCTATACGGTCGCAAAAATCAACGTGGATACTTTTAAGGGCGGCCATTCCGGCTCTGATATAGGCGACCAGACCCGCGAAAACGCTGTCAAACTCCTGTGTGATTTGGTGGCAGGGCTGCCGCAGGGCGTTTTTTACTCGGATGAGGACGGCAAAATTGTCACCTCGTGCAATATCGGCGGGATTTGCGGCGGTGACTTTAACGTAACAAATGTTATCAACATCAACGCGCAAATCAGCTATTCTATCCGCAGCTCGGACGCGGAAAAAGAGGAGGAACTCAAAACGTTTATCCTTGACGCAATTGAAAGTTTCAACGAGGAATATTCAAACAACATCGCGCGTGCATCGGTTATTTTTGAGGAGACATTGTCAATCTTCAAGGTGGAAGACAAATCCATCCCGGATTTGTTCAAACTGGTGGCGCAAGGTTTGGGGCTTGACCCGAAAATCGGCGAGGGGCACGTCGGCGCCGAAACACATATCTACCAAAAACGTACAAACGCGTCCGGCGAAAAGTTTTTACCGTACATATTCGGCACCGCAGACATCCTCAACAAGCACTCAATTGACGAATGTGTGGACTACAAAACAATGGTCAAAGGCTTTGAGTTTTTAAAAGCCATGTTTGTTGCCTTTAACGGTATGACCCCGGTTAGTCAAGCGGAATAACAAGCTGCTGGCCGATAGAGAGCGCATGCGGGCTTGTGAGATTGTTTGTTTTAACAATCAAATCCTGTTTTTCAAGGTTGAGTTCGCCAAAATACCGTACAACAATCGCACCCATCGTGTCGCCTTCGGCAACGGTATAGATTTCAGTCGGAACCTCAGGTGCAGCAGGTGTTGATGACGGGATAAAACTTACGTTGAGCGTTTTTCTCGCAGACGGTGCTTTTGGCAGTTTGATTTCTTTGGGTGCTTTTGGTGCTTGCAGCGCCGCCGCGGCAGAATCAATCACCCGCGCGCCGAACACTAATGCCGCCGCCAAAATCAATGTTATCACAGCACCCGCGATAAAACCTGTCACAAGATACACACCGGCAGAGCGCTTTTCACCGCCGGGTTTTTCGTTTACACGGAAATTATCCCAGAGCGTGTCAAGTTCTTTTTCTTTTTCGCCGTTTTCGCGCACATAAATATTAACGGTCTCGTCATCTTGCTTGTAACGCGACAGGGCCTCAATTACCGCCAGTTTTTCTTTTGAAAGATTACTTCTTCTTAGTGCTGAATTTCTCATTTAATTACCTTTTTGCTATCCTATCGTAACATGGCAGCGGGCTTATTGCAAGAAAATGTAAAGTTTTATGATACAATTGTTGCATGAAGATTTTAGGGATAGATCCGGGGCTTGCGATTGTCGGGTACGGGGTTATAGATTATGACGGCAAGGATGCGGTGCTGCTCGGGTCGGGTTCTATTCAGACCTCAAAAAACGACAGCGAGGCAAGCAGGCTGCTTGAAATAATGGATGATTTGCCGCTGATTATTGAAAAATACCAACCCGACGCCGCATCCATTGAGAAACTTTTCTTTTTTAAGAACCAAAAAACGGTTATGTCGGTGTCGCACGCGCGCGGGGTGATACTGGCAGTGCTTGCAAAGCACAATGTGCCGGTGTTTGAGTACACACCGATGGAGGTAAAGCAAGTTTTGACAGGGTTTGGCCGTGCTACAAAACCAGAGGTGCAGAAGATGGTTGAGCTTGCGCTTGCACCATCTAAGATACCCCTGCCAAAACTTGATGATACGGTTGATGCGATTGCGATTGCGATTTGCCATTCACGCACGATAGGAGGGTTGCCCCGCACAAAATTTCGGGGTAAAATAGGGGAATGAACCGGACTTTATTAAGACAATTCACTGTATTAAGCGCGTTTTTCGGCGCGGTACTTGCCGTTTTAACGCTCATCCCGTTTGCCGGCAAACTCGCGTTCTTTGCGCTGGTTTGTTTCACATCAACAATTGTTATTTTGATTATGAGAAAATACGGGTATCTGGACAGTTTGCCGGTGCGAGACAGCGCCGTGGCCGGCGCGCTCATCGGGTTTGTGTCGTTTATTGTGTTCTGCGTCGTGTTTTTGCCGCTGTTCGCACTGTTGAGCAAACTGTCGTTCTACAACATCTACGGCGGGGTTGATATGGTTTTAAGGACCGGAACATTCGGGGTAACCGTGATGTTTGTGCTGTTTATGGGTGTGTTCAGTGCGACCGTCAACTCGTTCAGCGCGTTTTTGACGTTCTATCTGGCGGATTTTTTGGATAATTTGGGTTCATGAAAAAAGGTATTATCATAATCGCTTTAACTTTTTTCACGGCGTTGATGTTTTTGTGGGGTGTCCCCAAAAATCAGGAGGTCGTGTTCTGGACGCTGCAAATGGGCGATTTTGCGCCGTATATCAACGAAGTTATTGACGAATTTGAGGCGCAGTACCCGAATATCAAGATAAAATGGGTGGACGTGCCCTTCTCCGAGGGCGAAAAACGTACGCTGGCATCGGTTTTGAGCAACAGGCCGCCGGATTTGGTCAACTTGAACCCTGATTTTTCGGCTGTGCTGGCGCAAAAAGGCGCGCTGATGGAAATTGACGAAATCCACTCGTACAGCTTCAAACCCGATATTATTAAAACGCTCAAACACGACGGGAAACTCTATTCGCTGCCGTGGTATGCAACATCTGCCGTGACGATTTATAACAAAGAGCTTTTGGACGGCAGCCGTGTGCCAAGAACCTATGAGCAGCTGGCTGCGGTATCGCCGGCAATTCGCGAGCAGGGCAGCACAATTTACTCATTTTTGCCGAACATCACGGAAAACGACACGATGATAAAAATTCTTGCCAAATACGGCGCGGCAGACGAGCTGAACTCGCCGGAGGCGGTGCATGTTTTTGGGCTCTTCAAGCAGCTGTACCAAGACGATTTAATCCCGAAAGAAACGATTGTGCAGACCCAGCGCGAGGCGCTTGAAAAATATATGGCCGGGCAAATCGTGTTTTTGCACGCGGGCGGGAATTTTTTGAACATAATCCGTGAGAACGCGCCGGATGTTTATGCAAAAACTGATGTCGCACCGCAAATCCTTGGCAGCACAGGCCAAAACGATTTTTCGGTGATGAATTTTGTTATCCCGCTGCGCGCGCACCACAAAAAAGAGGCNNAAGAGGCGCTGCAGTTTTTGATTTTTCTGACAAACGAAAAAAACCAGCTTGAGCTGGCAAAGCTTACTAATGTGCTTGCGACAAACAAAAGGGCGCTGACCGACAGGTTTTACACGCACTATCGCGACGGTGACCTGATTGCAAAGGCCCGCGTGATTAGCGCGCAGCAATTGGACAGGATTAACACCGCACCCGCGGCATCGCAAAAAGAGCTCAATACGCTGATTAACGCCGCTGTTCAGGAGATTTTGCTAAACGACGTTGATATACAAGAGCGGCTTGACAAATTGGAGGCTCAACGCAGCCGCCTGTAAAGCTCCGTGATATCGGGGTTGTCTGCGCCTGCGGCCGCTGCACCGTCCACACAATAGAACCCGAGTTCAACCGCTCTTAAGGTGTTTTCAAGCGCGCGCGCTCCGTGTCCGTGGAAACACAGTTTTTCAAACCCGCAAAGCTCGCGTGCAACCCGCTCAACATCCTCAGGTGACATTTGCCCGAGGCTGTCTGCAAGGCAGATAGGGATGTCTTTCCGGCGCCATTTGTTTAAAAAATTCAAATCGTGGCGCAAAACTTCCGTCAAATTCAAAAAAACCTCGTACCCTTTTTTGTCCAGATTTTCGCAAAATTCAAGCGCCTCCGGCAAGACGTCGGCGCGCGCTGCCACCCGCACGGCGAATGACGTTTGCGCGTCCCGCTGCCGCACGGCAAACGACGCTGATTCAACTGCCGGAAAGTCGGCCGGGTCAGATTTTAGCGCGTGCGCCATAACAGTCAGTTTGCAGCCCGGTATCGCAGCCGACAGTTCGTCGCAGCGCGCCCACTTGCCCCAATTCGGGTCAATATTTTTGTAGCGGTAGCCGGTCTCAAAATAATCCGCACCGGATTTTGCCGCCTGCGCGTAAGCTTGCGCGACAAATTCGTCCGAAAAATTCCACCCGTTTAAATGTCCGCCGTCACGGATTGTGCAGTCAAGAATTTTAGGTTCTCGCCGATTAACCATTTTGCCTCCTCAACGGTTTTTATCCCCCGCGCAAACGAGCCGACCGCGACCCCGTTGGCTTTGACACCGCACAGATGCGCCAGTTCGGCGGTTTTTGTGTTCGTGCCGCCTGATAAAATCAAATATGCGCGCTGCTCTTGCAGCGTTTGCGCTGTTGCAACCGCTTGCAAAGTCGCCGCATAATCGTCAACCTTGCCTGACATCGCGACCCCGTCGGCCTGAATAATATCGGGGTTGCACGCGCGCACACGTACAAGCATCTGTGCATCGCTTAACTTGCTGCGGCTTACACACAAGCTGAGCATCCCGTCAAAGTTTGCCCGCAGCCACGTCCAACGGTGCTCTATATCGCTTGTTGTTGCCGCGTGCAGTTCAAGACAATCAACGCCGATTTCAATGAGCGGCGGCAGAACCTTGTCAAACTCCGCCGGCCGGCAGTGCGGGTCGCCTTCGGCCGCGATGCTTACGCAAAAATGTGCATCCGGCGCCGCTTTTTTTGCCGCCGACAAAACACCCGCGTCCGCGCTCACGTCAAAAAATCTGCACCCTGCCGCATAATACAGCCGGACAAGGTTTTCAACCGCAGCCGCATCAAAATTGTTCGCCGCGCAAACCATCTTAAAACACTGCCTGTTTTCAAGTAAATCCTTTAACCCAGCCACATTTTCCTCAAATCTCTGAACGTGTACCTGCGCAGTTTTTTCGGGATATTACAGGTACATTGTTTGTAATATTCGGGCGGGTTTTTGCGCCGCCACGGTTTGCCAAGAGCGCCCGCATAATGGATTATCGCAGGTTCGCACGCAAGCTCCTCGTCCGTGTAAACCTTTTTCAAAAACTCATAATCACGCGCATCTTTGCCAAGCTCCAAAATGCTTTCCAGCACGCAATAGTCAAACGGCACAGGTTTTATATTATCGCACGTGATATTTACCAAATCCAAATCAAAGAACCGCAGCCTGTTTTTAAAAACCCGCGCGTTCTCCAAACACCGCCCGACAACGTTATCCTGACGCCACTTTGCACAATTTATCACCATAAAACCCGACCAAAAAATATAATCCTTTTTGTTTTCAGGGAAATATTGGTGGCCGACAGCGTCCGGCCCGTTAACCTCTGCGCGCACCCCGGCCCACTCAAATCCCGTCAAATCCGCGTCAAAAACCTCGCCCAAATCCTTTTTGAAAAACACATCCTTATCAGAATAAACCACCTTGTCATATTGCGGCAAAATTTCCGGGATAAGCAGCCTGTAATAAACGATTTCGCTCCAGCTGCCCGTTGTTGCAAACCCCTTGAACCGCGATTTATCAACGTGATGAAAAGTTATCCCGGGGTCAAGTTCCAAAAACGCCTTTTGGTTGGCCGCGCTCAAATCCGGATGCAAAATATGGATGTCATAATCGCTGCCATCCGCGCTGTCAAGCAAACTCTTTATCGCAACAGCCGCCGCAAGCACAACCTGTTTGTTAAAAGTAAAAACAACCGGCACCCTACCCATCAATGAGTCCTCGCAAATTTTGCAGCGACTCATCATAAAGATTGTCCGCACATTTTTTCAAATTATCACACATCGCGGCGTAATCTTCACCGCTCAAATTTATCGCGCGCTCCATCGCACTCGCGTAATCACCGTCATAAAGTATCGCGTTGCCCTCGTCAAACCTGTTGACAGGCGCAAAACTTTTCGTAATCAAACACGGTTTGACAAACCCGTAAACAAGCTGGAACGCCCCGCTCGTGCCGGTTGTGACATATCGTATATGCGCCGGATTGTCAGGCTCGTACGCTGTCAAGATAAAGTCGGATTTGCCCAGCTCCTCATACATCCTGTCAAACCCCAGATGACCTTTTATGTCAAAGTAATGCCGCAGCCGGTCCGGAATCTGCCGCAAATTTCCTTTGCCCACAACCGTTATCTTGAAATTGCGCACCCCGCGCTCGTGCAGCTGCTCCACCGCATCTGTGATAATTCCCGAATTCTTTTTACCGGCACGGATTGCACCGATTGTGACGAAATTGGTCGTTTCGTTTTTTATCGGCCGTTTTTTCTCCGGCAGCACGCCAAAATAATGCGGGTTCACAACAACCGTGTTTACACCCTTGTAATCCATCTGCCGCAGCGTGATAAGGTTTTCCACCGAAACCCCCGCATCAACCTTGTGCCGGATTTCGTGTTCAACAAAAAGTATTTTTGACCGGTCACTTGCCCCCTTAAAAAATTCCGCGCCGTCTTTAATTTTGCCCATCGTCGTCACCAGCACGCCTTTGACCGCGCTCAAATCATTCTGTGCAAAAAATTTGCGGATTTGGTTTTGGCTCAAATTATTAAACGTAATCCGTTTGTCGTTAAAATTTTTGAACAACCCGCTTTTTAGATGAAACGGCGTTACTAAAACCGACACGTTGTAGCCCAAATCCAACAGGTATTTTGTGAACCCGGGCACAACCTCCGCGTGGTTTTTGGAACACGGCTCCCAAACAAAAAACGTATTGCTGTCGTATTTTGGAACTTTTTTTATATAGGTTTTGTAAAACGCCTCGTAAAAGCGCGGGCGCAAAAAGAAAAGCGGCCGTTGTATCCAATACCCAAACCACGAAACAACCTCGCTTACTATCCCATGTTTTTCGTCCGCCCACGGTGTGAGCGCAAGATATTTGAAGTAATACCCTTTAAAATAATTCCACGACCCGAATTTCCAGGGTTTTTGATGGCTCACATAATGGATAATCCACGGGTTTTGCGTGTATGATGAGCGGTTGGTAAAGTTGCTCACCTGCACGTTCCAGTTCTCGCGCAAAAGCTTTATCCGGTCTTTCAGCACCGTGTTGATAATCTCTTGATCGCCTAGTTTAATTTTGTCAAAATTGTTTT
>DBCX01000010.1:51918-68527 GCA_002293275.1 Cyanobacteria bacterium UBA947
ATTCAAATCAAACAAAAGCATGCCGGAGTTTACATAAGCCGGGTTGCGTTTCAACTCGCGCTTGTCCAAGTCCAAAACCCCCGCTATCGGGCAATCTCCGGTATCTTGCGCAAACAAATCCGCCAGACTCGCGTTGACCGCAATGTCGCAGTCAAAATAAATTATCTTTTCAACACCCGGCAAAAGCTCGGTGAGTTTCAGCCGGAAATATGCCGGCAAAGAGATGTACTCGTGGGTTTTTATGTCTTTGTAAGGCGCAAAAATACTCTCGTCCACCGCAACAAAATTTATCACACAGTCTTTAATTGACTTCAACGAAAGGATTTTGTCCTTATTCTCCCGCGAAACCCCGCCGTCCAAAACATAAAACGTCAGCTCATCCGTTGGTGCTGCGTTGTCCAAAACCGACGCTATCACAACACCTGCGTAGCGTGCATAATTGTCATCGCACGAAATACACACGTTTATTTGCATAACTCAATTACCTCTTGCGCGGTCGGGAAATTTGTGCAATCCATGTGTTTCAGCGGGCATCTTCTTTTGTGGCACGGCTGGCATGGCAGATTACCTGCGGCGCTGGTGTGGCCGGGCGGCGTGTAAAAGACTTTTGGTGTCGCGCAGAAAATCGCAACGATTTTTTTCGCGCCCGAACCCCACGCCAGATGCGTGCTGCCGCTGTCAAGCGATACCACCAAATCCGCGCGCCGAAAGATTTGTATCAGCTCGTGCAGACTTGTTTTGCCGGCAAGGTTCAGGTGTGGGATGCCGCCGCCGATGTATTCAATCAAGCCCGAATCGCCCGCGGTGCCCGTGAACACGAGGTTGTATTTTTTTGAAAGCTCAGCTGCGAGCACTTTCCAGTTGCCCTTGTTCCAATGCTTGTTATCCCACGTTGTCGCTGGGCAAAGAACCGCAACCGGTTTGCCTTCCGGCAGCGTCACGTCTGCGGATACCGCAGGCAGCGTTACCGGCGCGTTTTCAATATCAAGCCCCAGATGCTGAGCGTATTTCAGGTATTTTTTTGAGATATGGTCCTTGAAGTCGCGGTCTTTCGGGATTTTAACAAGCTCGGTTGCGGCAATCCATGCGCACTCGCGCGCATCTGTGCCCATAACCCGCCGTTTTGCACCGCAAAACAAGGTATATACAGCGCTTTTTATCATCCCGTGGGTATCCATTACAATATCGTATTTTTCGGCACGCAACCGGCGCAGCGTCTTAAAATACTCACCTTTTTGCGCAAAAACGGCCTTATCCACGCACGGGTTGTCTTTGATGACGGCAATCCCCTTTGGCCCGACCAGCCAGTGGACCTCAAACCCGCTGCGTTTCAACACATTGGCCAGCGGGATGTTAAATATAACGTCCCCAAGAGAGGATAATCTTACCAGCAAAACCTTTTTCATAGCCCCATGATAACACAAAAGAAAAGCTATGGAGGTTCCATAGCTGTTGATTAGGGATATGTGTATGTCTCTAAGGAGTATAGTTACATATTAGCAGTGGTCGGCTGATATGAAATCATCCGTTTGTTTGACTTTTTATTTTTAACAAATATAATAAAAGTACTCGGAGGAGTGCCAGAGCGGTTGATTGGAGCAGTCTTGAAAACTGTCGTACGTGCGAGCGTACCGTGGGTTCGAATCCCACCTCCTCCTTTTTTACGGGATTAATCCCATTATTTTTTCGGCAAGTAATTCCGCCATATGCCGGTTCGCCTCATCGTTGACGTGGCAATTGTCGTAATATATCGACTCGCCCAAACCATCGTAGGCATCGTGGATATCGTGCAAATATTTATACGACGGGATTTGCTTTCTTATCTCTTTTATCTGCCATTCATTTGCCTCATCCAACGGTTTAAAAGGCTGGAAAAACGCAACAAATCGGGTGTTACCTTTAAAGTATTCGGACTTAAAAGAGGTTGACACAAATTGAGAAAACTCCAAAGACTCAAAATATTTATCAACCATCTCTTGGTTCCATTCAGGGCTTTCAAAACCGGCTTTCTCCCTCAATTTGGCGATATCTGATGAAGAACCAAACCTGTCATACCACGCCCCTATGATTGCGGAATTTTCCAACAGGAATTTTTTCCATGTTGAGAATTCTTCTTTGTAAAAAAAGTTTATAGGATAACCGGGCCGCGGGTCGTAACCGTCTATATACAAGGCCGTTTCATTGTTGCCGCCGTAATAAAGCACAATATCGGGCTTGTATTCGGGCAAAAACTCAAACAACATATGCAAATGCTGCCTGTGATGCCCGCCGGAAGACCCAAAATTTGCAATCGCTACATTACCGTTAAATTTTTCGTTCAACCTGTCCGCAAGGTATTGCGGCATGGTTTTGCTGCCCGGGGTCCCGAAATCGGGATACCCCGCTGTTGAACCGCCAAACAAAGCGATTTTCAACGTTTTTTCACCCGGCGGCTCCGGATACCAGAGCGAACTGCCGTCATATAAAATATTTCCCTTTGTCGCTCTTGCGACATCAGGATGCACAAAATACGCGTACGGCTGCGCAACTTTGTCAAACTCATTATAATTCATTTTGGTGTACACGCTGCCAAAACCCAAAAGATGCCTGAAAATAAAAATATCAAAAAATACAACCAAAATAAAAATGCAAACTGTGTGAAATAAAACAGATTCTAATTTTTTGCCGTCAATGCTCATTGTTTTAGGATACCACAATTGTATCGTTTGCGCAAAGAAAAAGCCCCTGTGTTACAGAGGCAATACTGAGCAATCAGAAGAGTTGAGGATTTACGTTATCATCATAACCCCGCTGACGTTAAAAAACATTAGAGGAAATAGTAATCTTTTTTTAAAAACTCCGGCTTACGCAAATGTAGAGAAAGAACGTTTGATGTTTTCATCTTGGACTTTTTTCCAAGCCTGATACTGTAACTCGCTTATTTTGTACAGTAATTCGTTCTGGCGCATACCAAATGTTATATTTTGTTCTTGACGAAGCAGGTTTTTAAGGTCTCTGATTTGCTGAAACTCGTTACCAAACGATGCATTAGCAACGTGAGACGATTGATTTGTCAACGACAACAACGCCTGTTTGCCCTGCATCCCTGCATAAGCCGCATTTGTCGACATCGCCGCCGCATTCAATCTCGCCATCATTGATACTAACATTAAAGAGACTCCTACTACTATACGCTCATTATAACTCTCCTGCCCGCGAATGTCAATCATTCGCCCCGTGAAGTTTTGTAACAAAATTTGCACCCCTTGAAATATGGCCGAAACTATATACTTTATATATACGAGAGAGCAAATAAAAAACCGTTTGAAAAGAAGAGAGCAACTTCCTATTTCTAACTTCCAAAAAAAGTTGAACCCTGCCGTTGGCGGGGTTTTTTATTTGACGAATCCCAAAAATGTGCCATATTGTTGGCAGGGGTAAATGCAAGGCTGTCCCGCACAAAATTCAGGAAAAAGGCACATAATGAAAACCGATTTGATAAAATTGCACACATCTGTACTACTGGCGGGGTTTACCGGCCTGTTTGGCAGCATAATCGCGCTCAACGAAGGGCTTTTGGTCTGGTACCGCGTCTTGATTTCGTTTCTGGTACTGTATGCGGGGCTTTTATTCGTCAACAAGGTGCCGCAGGTCAACAAATCAGATTTTTTTAAAATAACAGGTGTTGGCATGCTTTTGGCGCTGCATTTTTTGTTTTTTTACGGCAGTATAAAATACGCCAACGTCGCAATCGGCGTTGTCTGCTATTCGCTTGTGGGCTTTTTTGCGTGCATTTTTGAGCCGATGATTGTGCGGCGCAAATTCAATAAAAAAGAGCTCCTGTACAGCTTGCTTGCTGTCGCCGGAATCCTTTTGATATTCAATTTTGACACAAGTTTCCGGTTCGGGATAATCCTGGGCGTTATCGCATCGTCGTTTGGCGCGCTGTTTAATATTATGAACAAGGTTGTGGGCGCCCAAAAATCCTCGCTAACGATGGTTTTTTACGAATTTGCGGGTGCGCTCGGGTTTATGACCGCGCTGATGCCGGTTTATTTGTTGTTCAACCCTGTGGCAACAATTGTACCGAGCCTTTCCGACTGGGGCTGGCTGTTTGTGCTTGCTATTGTGTTTACAATCGGGCAGTATGTCTTGCATATTCAGGCGCTGCAAAGCCTTTCGGCGTTCACGGTCAGCCTCAGCGGCAATTTGGAGCCGCTTTACGGGATAGCCGCGGCGATTTTATTTTTGGGTGAGGCGCAGCAGCTGGGGCTCGCGTTTTGGGCCGGGATGTTTTTTATCGTATCGTCAGTTGTACTCCAAAGTCTACCGGTACGTCCGGTTGTCCCGGTACGCAAAATAAGCCAGTACCAGGCACGTAAGCCCAAAGAGGATTCCCGCACCCATTGTCAGGTGGTATGACTGCAAAAACGCCCGCTGGTAGCCCAATGCGGCGAACACCTCGCGCAGCCGGGTGAACATCATAACAGTAAATGTTACGCCGAATATGTTGCCCAAATTCCTTGACAGTGCAAGGATTCCGCTTGCCCTGCCAAGCTCGGAGCGCTTGACGCTGCTGATAATCGCGGTGTTTGACGGTGATTGGAACAGTCCGCTGCCAAACCCCATTATCACCGATGCGATGATTATGATTGGTATCCGGCTGGTTTCATCAAATGTCAGCGCAATTAAAAGTGCAAAAATCATCATGACCGCGCCAATCAGGGTAATGGATTTGCTGCCGTGTTTTCCGGCGAAGTTTCCGCTGAACGGCGCGGTAAACGATACACTCAGCGCATACGGCAGCACCAAAACACCCGCAATCATTGAGTTAAACCCTTTTAAGTCCTGCAAAAATATCGGCAGCAGGATTCCGTTTGTGAACGTGCACATATAGGCCGCTATGACAGCAAGATTTCCCAGCGTAAAGAGCCTGTTTTTAAGGATTTCGCGGGTGGAGGCTTGCGCAACCCTGCGCCGCGGCAGGTAATGCGGCAGATACCGGTAGGCAAAATACGCACCCGCAAGCGCAATCGGAACAGACGGCAAAAATATTGATTTCCAGCCGAAATAATAAATCAAAATCCCGCCCAGCGCGGGCCCGAGCATCGCGCTTATCGCGATTATTGCGCTGTTCATACCGAGCGCTCTGCCGCGGTTCTTGTCGTGAAAAATTGATGCGATTATCGCCGCGGCATTTGAAAGCATCGCGGATGCGCCCAGCGCCTGCACGCACCGTGACAAAACCAGCGCAGGGAGGCTTGCGGCAAGGATGTTCAGCATGGCACCGAGCGCAAACACCAAAAACCCGCCTGAATACAGCTTGTTTTTGGGGATCTTGTCCCCGAGTCTGCCAAAAAACGGCAAAAACGCCGTCATCACAAGCATATAGGCAATAATTATCCATTGCGACTGCGCAATCGTCACCCCCAAATCCTCTGATATCGGGAAAAGTGCCAAATTCACCGAGGTTGAGTCCAGCATCGCGATGAAATTCCCGATAACCGTCACCAAAAATATCGTTTGTTTTGCCTCTTTTGTACTCATGTGAACCTTTATGTAAATAATTGTATCACGTACTGGCAAAAAAATAAATTCACGGGTTTTATGGTTGACATAGCAGAATTTTATGGATAGAATAAAAATATGATTACAAATATTGTTACAAAACTCCATCATCACCATCACGCATAAGGACTGGTTTGCGCAACCGGTCTGCGGTACCCCGCGCGATTGGTTAGTAATTAAATGGAGATTTTAAAACAATGACAATAGCAAATATAATGTCCGCGATAGGCAACAACAGCAGTATATACCCGCTGCTGGTAAGGGATTGCGGGATTGAAAACGTAGCAAAGGTTGCACTGACTTACAAAGAAAACAACAAAGAGTCCGCAAAAATGGCGCGGCTGGCTGCTCGCGAGCGGTTTTTGCAGGAATACTCAAACTCTGCCGTGTGGCTAGGCGGGATTCCCGTTATCAGCAAGCTGGCAGATGTGCTTATCCGCAAGGCAGGGTTCGGGCCCGAGGTAAACATAGCGCTGTTCAAAGAAGACGCCGTGCAAGGTATCGCTCGCAACATAGAGAAGTTCAAAACCAAAGCGCCCGAGGCGGTTGCAGACCTTGTCAAAGCGCAGAGCAAGCGCGGCGCGTTTGAGCGCATCGCAGCGGGAAAATTCGCCGCAACGACTTTCATCCCAATGGCGCTGATGGGCTGGGTTTTCCCGAAAATTATTTTTGACTCTACTGCGAAAAAGCTGTGTGGCCAAAAAACAATCCAAACCCCGCAGCAGGTCAAAAACGAGATAGCAAACTTCAAAGGTAACATATCGTTTGGCGGTGCTGCGTCATGGCTTGCAAACAGAAGCAATTTGCAGCGGATGTTCATTATGGACGGCGGTTATGCGGCCGGCTGCACCTCAATGGAGCGCACAAAAGAGGCCCGGATGGAGCTCGGGTTCAAATACCTCGGGATGATGTTTTTGAACTTTATCGCGCCGGGGTTTGTTATTGAGCCGCTGCTGAACAAAATGACAGGCACCTACCTTGACCCTGTGATGCTTGCGGACAAAGAGTTTTTGCAGGCGGTCAAATCAAAATCCCTCCCGCTGCCAAAATCCGCGGATGCAAAGGATTTGGTGGATTTTGTTGATGATAACGGCAGCAGTTTGTTTACAAAGTTCGCGGCAAAAACCGGAAAAATCACACTGCTCAAAGACACCGATATCCGCGACCCGCGCGCGTTTGTTGACACAAAAAAGCTGGGCAAATTCTACGACAAAATTGCCGAGTTCACAAAAACCGCCGACGCACCGGACTTTGACAAAATAGTCAAGCGCATGAAAGGCGCCAAATACTTCAACATTCTGGCAAACATAGGGTTGAGCAGCTTTTTGCTCGCATACTGCCTGCCAAAAGCACAGTTTGCGTTCAGAAAAGCGGTCACCGGTTCATGCCTTGAACCCGGTATCGCAGGCACCGCAGAGAAAAAAGGCATCGCGGTGGCATAATTGTTTTTATGCTAAAATATAAGACATGGATAGAATTCTTATTGTTGATGATGAAGAACAAATCCGCGAACTGCTTGAATTTGACATAGCGCAAAGCGGTTATTTTGTTGACAGTGCGCGCGACGGGCTGGAAGGGTTGAACAAGGCGCTTGATAACGTTTACGACCTGATTATACTTGATGTTATGATGCCGAAAATGAACGGGTTTGACGTGTGCGCAAATATTAAACGCGCAAAACCCAATATCCCCGTATTGATGCTGACCGCAAAAGGTACGATTGACGATAAGACAGAAGGGTTTGACTGCGGGGCGGACGATTATCTGGTCAAACCGTTTGATATCCAGGAGGTTTTGCTGCATATCCGCGCGCTGCTGCGCCGCAACGCGGCACCTGAGCCAAAAACGTTTCAGGATGAGGTTTTGGATGCGGGCGATATCCGAATTTTTCCCGATACGCTTGAATGTATCATTGTGAACAAGCGTATAAAGCTTACCCCGACAGAGTTTGAGATACTTTATTGTCTTATGCAGCATTTTAACAACCCGGTGACGCTTGCCGTGCTGCTGGACGAGGTTTGGGGTTATGACAGCAACGAGGATGTGCGGATGCTGCGGGTTCACGTCGGGGGTTTGCGCAACAAAATTGAGCCCGATGCAAAACATCCCAAATACCTCCACACCGTGACAAATGTAGGCTACAAACTCACACCGTTTGCCGGAGGCGAATAGATGGTTAAGCACAAAAAAATCGTTGAACAAATCGGGATACTGTTGTTTTTTGCGGTGCTTGTCCCGATGACGGTGAGCGGGTTCATTGTGAATAACATCAACCAGCAGTCAATGCGCGGCCAGCTGAAAGAATCCGCTATCCTGATTGCAAACGTTGTCGCCGAAGGCGTTGCGTTTTTGGACGAAAATTACCCCGGCGGGCTGGAACAAGTCCCCAAGGACATACTTTTTCGCTCGGTTTCAAGCGAAAAACGGCAGATTTATGTGCTTTCGCAAAACAACGCGCTGCTTACCGCGCACAATTATAAGAAGGAAGAATTTGCCTACATACAAACGCAGCTGCCGAAACATTTGCAAAAAAACAAGCCCGTTATTTTTGGCGACGTTAAGAACAGGCCGCTTGTTTATGTGAGCAAGGACGACCCTGCAATCACCATTGTTGTTGATACGACAGCGCAAATCAGCCGCCGCGCAATTGACAACAACAGTTTCAAAATAATCCTGTCGCTTGTCACCGCGCTTGTGACGATTTTGTTTGTCACAGGGTTGTATACTTATTACCTGTACATCAACATCCGCCAGCTTTTTAGAGGGATAAACTCGCTTTCCAAAGGTAATTATTCGCGCCGGATAAAGCTGCTCACCACATCGTTTACGCCGTATGAGATGATTTTTCTTGCCTCCGAGTTTAACCGTATGGCAAAAGAAATCAATAAATCATACAGCACTCTAAAACAATTAGATGAGTTCCGCTCAAACCTGATTGATACCGTAAGCCACGAGCTGCGCACGCCGCTGACAAGTATTCAAGGGTACACCTCCCGGCTTATGCGCACGGATATTGAAATTGACGATGCCACGCGCGAAAAATCACTGCGGATTATAAAAGAACAAACTGAGGTGTTAAAACGGCTTATAGACGACCTTTTGGTTATCCCGGATATTGAAAACAAAAACATGTTTCTTGACCTGCATCCGGTGAATTTGCAGCAGGTTTTGGAAAAGGCGCAACTGCTTGTGCGCAACAAAGAGGACAAAAAAATTGTTTTGGATGTGCCTGATATTGAGGTTTTTGCGGACAAAGGCCGGCTCGGGCAGGTGTTTGTGAACCTGCTTGAAAACGCGGTTAAATACTCCAAAGGCGGCATAACGGTTGAGGCGTCAGAATCGGGTGAAGTTGCGACAATACTTGTGAAAAACGATTATGACGTTATTCCGGCCAAAAAACTTAAAAAATTAATGGAAAAATTTGTGCGGCTGGATAATGACACAACGCGCACCACGCGGGGCACAGGGCTTGGTTTGTTTATTGTAAACGGGCTGGTCAAAGCCATGGGCGGCGAGATTTCAATCTCATCGTCAAAAGATTGCGGGTTCTGTGTGAAAATCAAGTTGAGGGCAGTCTGAGGGGTAAATGGTATGGGGTGGATGAATTTAGCAATCAAGGAAGCCAGGGGTGCCGCGGGCGAAATCCCTGTCGGTGCGGTGATTGTCAAAGATGGCGAAATTATCGCATCCGCGCACAACCAAAAAGAGGCGCTGCATGATGTGACAGCGCACGCGGAAATCCTTGCCCTGCGCGAGGCGGCGGTGCAGTGCAAAAACTGGCGGCTGAATGATTGCGAAATGTACGTGACGCTTGAGCCTTGCCCGATGTGCGCATGGGCGATTATTAACGCGAGAATCAAATCGGTTTATTTTGGCTCATATGATTTGCAATACGGGGCGCTGGGGTCGGCTATGGATTTGCGCAAAAACGCTATCTCAAACCTGCAGGTCTACGGCGGGATACAAGAAGATGAATGCGGCGCGCTTTTGGAGGTGTTTTTTGCTGAAAAAAGGGGATAAATGCGGGGTGCCTTGCTGTACTAAACAGGAGTTGGATGCACTTGTTGCAAAATACGAAACAAAAGAGTTCATAAAAGACGATCCGGTGCAATTTCCGCACCGGTACAGCCGCAAAGAAGATATTGAAATCGCCGGATTTATCGCGTCAGTAATGGCGTTCNNGGAGATTTTTATAAAAAAGCTCAACGAGCTGTTGACCGGCTCACCCCACGATTTTGTGCTGAATTTTGAGGCCGGTATGCTCGGGGATTTTAATTACCGGTTTTACAAAACAGATTTTTTTGTGTGCGTTTTTGACAAACTGCGCGAGCTTTACCGCGGCGGCGGGAATCTGGAAGAGCTGTTTGCGCAGGGCGCGGCAAACGATTATTTTCCGATGCTGCCGCACCCGAACGGCGGCAGCGCGATGAAGCGGCAGAACATGTTTTTGCGCTGGATGATAAGAAAAGGGCCCGTGGATTTGGGCGTGTGGGATTTTGCAAAACCGAGTGAACTGCTCATCCCGCTTGATGTCCACGTTGCGCGGGTTTCGCGCGAGATGGGGCTTTTAAAACGCACCTCAAACGATATGAAATCCGTGATTGAACTGACCGAGTGCCTGCGCGGGTTTGACGAAAACGATCCGGTGAGGTATGATTTTGCTATATTTGGTTTGGGGGTGAACAGATGAAGGTATTTGACGAATTAATGGAAGTGATACAGATTTTGCGGCGCGAATGCCCGTGGGACAAGGTTCAAACGCACGAGTCGCTGCGGCCGTACATGCTTGAAGAAGCGCACGAGGCCGTTGAAGCAATTGATGAGGGCGACCCGGAGCACTTGAAAGAAGAGCTCGGGGATGTACTTTTGCAGGTGCTTGTCCACGCGCAAATCGCCTCCGAGACCGGCGAATACACGCTTGAAGATATTGCAAAACGGCTGAAAGAAAAGCTTATTTACCGGCATCCGCACGTGTTTGGTGATGCCGATATAAAAACAATTGATGAGCTAAAAGAAAAATGGGCACAATTAAAAGCAAACGAGCGGAAGTAAAAAATTATAAATTTTTCACAAAGGCGCAAAATTTTTATTCAGAGGATTTAAGATAGTATGGAAGTATCACCGATTAATTTGTATTTCAGGAGCGAGGTGTCGCAAGTGAAAAACGAACACTATGCGGGCGTGCCGTATTATGTTGAGCTGGAGGACAGTTTTATGCGCGGCACCAACAGCCATACCGGCCGGAATTTTGATATTAATCTGGACGAGCTTTTGGAGCTGGTTGACGCGAAAAACAAACCCGGGTTAAAGACGATATTAACAGGGCTTTCCGGTGAGGTGCTGGAAGATTTGTCCATTGAGACAACCCACATAACCCACGCCAAAGATACTGTTTCCGACATTATATCCGGCACCGCAGGCGGGTATCATCCTCAAAAAGACAGGCTGGGCACGATTTCAAACCACAAGATTTTGGTTCACGAATTGGGGCATGCTCTGGATAATATTCGTTTTGACGACGGCATGCGTGATTCTTTAAGCACGAGGGACGAAAAATTCAAGGCCGCTTTTAAGCAAGAGGTGGAAGCCTACGAGGCAGCCGGCAACAGCAGATACAAGGTTATTATAAAAGACCGCAGAATCGCTAATATCCAAAATGCAAACTACTGCACACGCAGCGAACAGGAGATGTTTGCCGAATGCTACTCGCTTTTGATGACAGGTGATTGCGCTTCCAAAAATGTTTTGCTGCGATATTTTCCCAAAACGCTTGAACAGGCGCAAAATTTGATTGGCCAAATCCGTGCCATGCCGGACGAAAAACGCCACATCCACAACCGGATGCAATCGGGTTTGGATAGGGTTTATAAATTCATTGACAGCTTGAAAGAAAAGGAAAAACCGGTTGAAGTTCGCGCGGCGGAAATTTGTGCGTGCGTTGCGACAACTAATATGCGATAAAAAACGGCTAAATTAACCGATGCTTATAAATTCTTAACAAAAAAGGCAATTTTTTGGTTCAGCATGCTTAAATAGTTATGCGAATAAATCCGATAAATTTTACCACATTTGGCATGTCCGAAAACGGCAGGCAGGAATTTTTCAAAAAAGTTTCGCAAGATACCGGCGAAAACCTTGCCGGTGTCAACAAGATTTTTTACAGAACAAAACCTCAGGATTTGGGCGCGGCAAAAATGTTTTATGACAAAACTCACGCTGCGGGCAAACTACCTCCCGAGTATGCTGCACATGTGGCCTCGTTTGCCACCGCCGAAGATGTTGAGGCGATGATAAAGTTTCACGACCACGCAGACGCTGATTTGACCAACGGCTGGTTAACACATTTTTTGCTTGGTATATCCGAAAAAAATGTCGGTACGCGGATTAAAATATTTGATGCGGTTGTCAAGACCAACGGCGATTTTCCTTCGTACGCCGCGATGAGAAATTTGTTCAGTCACACCGAAAACCTGTTAAAATTTGACAAGGAACCGCATGCCGATATGAAACAAACAAAACAAGACATAGAGCTTGTAAAAGAATATATCGCACCGGAGGAATTGCTGAACCTTGGTATTGACACGGAAAAAATAAGCAAGCTGAACAAAACGGTCAGACCGTTTATTGAGCCGGTCGCAGTCAGCGACAGCGCGCGCGCAGATTTTTTCAAAGGGTTTGTGAACAACGAGTACGCGATAAAAACAGGCGACTTTGAGGCGTTGGTGCCCGCGATTCTTGCCGGAATCCCCGAGTTTGCAAATGTGATTGGCCGCCGCCAGCACGAGACGCACGACCATACGGTGGACGTTCATACGTTCAAGGTTTTGCAAGAATGCCTGAACAACCCTGATTACCAAAAGCTTTCCCAACCGAACAAAACCATCTTGAAAATCGCTGTGCTGCTGCACGATATGACAAAAGAAGAGGGCGTGGTGGACAAAGACCACCCAATCACAGGCGCACTGCAAGCGCGGGATTTGTTGAAGGATTTCAAAATCTCGCAAGGGATGAAGGACAAAATCATTGAACATGTACGCAACCACCATTGGCTGGCCGATTACAATACCTATAAAATCAGGGCGCAAGAGGTTGCGGCGATGTTCAGAACACCGCAGGATTATTTGATGGCAAAGATTTTTGCCGAGGCGGATTTGAAATCGGTGAACGATTATTTCTACGAAAAATACGGCGGCGCGCTGTCGCCCGAACGCCAGCAGCCGATTGTTGATGCCATGCAAAAAGTACAAAACACCGGTATTATCCTGCCGACAACGCCGATAGTCAAAGGCGGCTACCGCGTGATAGATTTTACAAAAATCAACAAAGATGACGATATGGGCGAGTACGGGTTTGTCAATGGAACGCGCAAAGAAGATACAAGATTTTTGGTCCACTTTTTACCGGAGGAAAAAACAGAAGAACTTTTGGATACCAACGTCAAACTATCGGATGTAACCACACGCGGCGTATTAAGCACCTCGCTGCTGACAGCATATCATCGGGTGCCGGCGGGAAACAGGCACTTTGGGCTGGTCGTTGATGCCGGGAACGAAAATATCTCGGATGCGTACCCATACTTTATTGGCTCCGGCTATGAAAAGTCTTTCAAAACATTTGTGGAATTGTTGAACGACCAGAGACAAAAGAGCGGCACACACAGATTTGTCAGCGACAACATCATAAAAGCGCTGGAAGAAAAGTACAACATGTTTAATTACCGGGAATTGTACGAGCAGCTGTTGCCAAAAAAATACATAAGCCAAATTGACGAGGTAAAAGTCGGCGAGAAAACAATCAGCAAAGACGATTTGAAAAAGGCATTGGTTTCTGCGCAGGAGGCTCTGTGCAAGGAGAATACCCCGAACGAGGTCGTTGTCTACAACCCGAAAATCAAGGCTATTGCGTGCAAAACAAACTCCGCTGACGAGGTGCCCGAATACATAACAAATTTTGCAAAACAGCACAATCTGCCCGTGCTGCTAATCGGCAACTATTAACCTTTTCAAGAACGCGTTTGTGTGGTATACTGGTCTTATGTTTAAAAAGATGCAATATGTAATAAAGACGGTTAACGGTGAGAACACGCAGGAGCTGCAAAACCTGCTCAACGAAATGTCAATGAACGGCTGGGAACTGTACAGCATGCACGAGGTTGAGACAGACGACGGGTTTGTTTGCAATTGTATTTTTATGTCCGAGATGACCGGCGAGAGCAGAAGCGCCGATAAAGTTGATATAACAACGTTTCGCTCGCAGATGGAAAAGATGCTCTCGCCCGAGCTTGACAGTTACGAGCTGTGCCTTGATATCCAGAACAAAATCCGGCTCAAAGAACAGATGATTAACCTTACCAAATCTGAGCTGGAAAACGAGGCGCACCCGAACAGAAAAAAATTAAACGACAAGATTTCGGCGGGTCTAAAAGAGCTGGAAGAGCTGAGAGGAAAGCTTGCCAAGGTGACCTCCCCTGATCAAATGTACGAAAAACTGACCGAAGAAAAACTGGCGGTCTGTTTGAGCGGTGAGATTACGCGCAGCACCGACGATCTTATCGCGCAGACGGTCAAACTGCGGCTTAAACTGACCGAGGAATTGGGCTATGTTGTCCCGCGGATTTTGTTTTGCGATGATGAAGGGCTGCTGCCTGGCGAGTTCAGCATAAAAGTGCGCGGCGGTGATGCGGTCAAAGGGTTTGTTTATCCCGAGCATAAAATGTATTTTGCAGACGAGTTGAAGCTTGACAAAACCCTGAAAAATTCCGTCTGTGATGTTGATATAATCACGGGCAAAGACGTTGTGTGGATTGAAATGGAGCAGTGCAAATCCTTTTGGAGCCAGGGTTTGACGGCTGCCGAGTATATCGCAAGAGCGCTTGAACACGCCGCGATAAAATACGTTGACGAACTTTTGGACTACGAGGAATTGGACAAATATATTGAGGTTGTCAGCCGCAAGAACGCGTTTTTGGTTGAAAACGTGATACCGGATTTTGTCACAGCCGCGGATTTGCGGTTTGTGTTGACAAACTTAATCAGAGAGCGCGTTTGCGTAAAAGACATCTCATATATTTTTGAAAAACTGAACGATTTTGCGCAGGAGGCGACGCGATTTGACTTGCTCAACAAGCTACGGCTGGCTTTGTCACGCCGGATTTGTCAGGCAAATATGAACGAGGACGGCGTTATTGAGGCGTTTGAGATTTCGGAAAAGTCGCTTAAAGATTTGTCACCTGATTTTGAGGACGGCGATGTGGTCAAGATTGACGCGGATGCGGCCGAAAAATTTGTGAATAAGCTGCAAAAAGCGATGTCAAAGGTGAGCGAGCCGCGGCTGATTGTGCCGATGGAGATGCGGCATTTGATGTTTATGCTTTTGTCAAACTACACGATTGACGTGACCGTACTCTCTCGCGAAGAAATCGGCTGCAACGCGCAGGTGGAGATTATCGCGGAGATTTAAACCATTGAATAGCCGGCATCAACGGCAAGGCTTGCAAGCTGGAACATTGAAGCAAGGTTGAGACCTTTGAAATACTCTATTTTGGCAGCTTGTATGTCCTCATTCGTTGCCTTTTCATTGCCTTCTTGTTTCAAGAAGTCGTTGATTATATAATCATCCAGCAGTTTATCTACATTGTCTTTGATGGTGTTGTGCATACTTTCAAGTGTGGATTCGTCAGACACCACAAGATTTATAGACAGCGCAGTCTCAATCGCGTCGTCACCTTCGCCTGTTGTGATTGTTACGTGGCCCTCGTAGACAGGCACCTGAATCTCTTCAATGACTATATTTTTTATATCGACAGGTCCATCGCTTACTGCCGCAGATTCGCCGCCGCCGCGGCCGTATATTGTGTAATGATTTGCAGGCGGATCGTTTAGCGGAACTGTTATTTTGACGCCGCCAATATCTAATTGCGCATTTGTTGTCGGCAGCTTCATTTCGCGGCCGTTGGCATTGGATATTTCATAGGTATTTTCTGCTTCTTTGAATGTCGTCCATTTTTCAACCGCTGCCGGAGCCACACCGTTTGCAACTGCGTCTTGTTTAACGAGCATCATAAGTATTTGGTTATACAAATCGTTCTTTTCTTCCGGTGTTTTGTCGCCAAAGTATTTCTCAACTGCAGCGTTAATATCAAAATTGTGCCTGCAATTTTCATAAGGGTTGGTTTGCATATTGATTTGGGTGGAGTCTTTTATTTTGCCGTCAGCATCTATCGCGCTTGGTTCAACGGTTATAATGCTGTTGCCAAATTTGACTTTTGTGATATCGACACCTTCTTTCGGCGTTAAGGTGAAGATTGGTCTTCGTACTGTTGCCATTATTGCGCTGTTTATTTTGTCAACATCATCACCGGAAGCTTCTAATCTTGTACGTAATAAGGTTTTTGTATTAGGGTCTAATTTCCCGCCGACGGCAGCTTCTTCTACCCGCTTTATTATAGCATCTATCTTCTCAGTATCAGTTTTTGTAGAGTCGTTCAATATTGCCCTTATGTTGTCCTCTGCCGCGGCCGGAGAATTGCCCGGTCTTCCGTTTATATCACGACTCTTGTCTGCATTTAATTCTACATCAAACGGAAATTCGGGGGTTTTGGCATACGATTGAAAGGCTTTTGTATCCAGGCCGTATCCGGAGTCCAGGTTTTCCCATGGCACTTCAATCGGGGATTTTTCATTCGAGTATTTGCTGCCAACTTGCGTTTCGGCCTTTTCTGTGCGGGTTGTTATTTTGCCGGCAACTTTTATATCACCGACAGGCGGCATATACTCACTCGGTTTTGACGGAGGGGTTCGTTTTTCATCAGGTTTCTCATCTTCCTCAGGCGGAACATTTACCTTAATCTCTTTTTCAGGCACATTAGCTTTGACTTCTTTGTCGTCCTCAACCGGGTCGCGCCAATAGGTGAAGATTTTGGTGTGGGTTGAGGGCTCTTGGAACACCTGCTGCCGATAAAAATTCTGTTGGACGCGGAACATGTCAGCAAACATCTTGCCAAACGAGAACATGCCCATAAAATTCATCATACCACCGAAGAAACCCATACCTTGCGGTCTTG